>NZ_JBLUNZ020000024.1:0-66004 GCF_048061935.2 Leucobacter sp. BZR 635
CGAGTAGCCGGCGGGCCCCGCCCCGCTCGCCCCGCTCGCCCCGCTCGCCCCGCTCGCCCCGCTCCGGAGTTGGCAGTTATTGTCGCTTCGGCGGGTCCGAAGCGACAATAACTGCCAACACGACAGGGCCGCGGTCAGCTCAGCGAAAGCTAGCAGCGCCGCGGCCCTGTTGCGTGTGCGAGCTACTTCTGCAGCCGCTTGCGGATCCAACCCGAGGCGAGATCCACCGCGACGATGACGAGCAGAATAATGATGAGGTACGTGAGCATCTCGTCGAACTGGAACGTCTTGATTGCCTTGTTGATGAGCAGGCCGATGCCGCCGGCACCAACGAGGCCGAGCACGAGCGACGAGCGAACGTTCACGTCGAAGCGGTAGAGCAGGAGGCCGGTGAGCTGCGGCAGTACGTTCGGGATCGTCGCGTTCGCGACAACCTGCCAGCGCGAGGCACCGGCGGTGCGGAGCGCCTGCTCGGGGCCCGGGTCGATGTCTTCCATCGCCTCGGCCCAGAGCTTGCCCATGACGCCGGTGTTGTGGCAGATGAGGGCGAGCACACCCGCGAACGGACCAAGGCCGACCGCGGTGACGAAGATGAGCGCGAACACGATGTCGGGCACCGCGCGGAAGAACGACAGGATGCCGCGGGCGATCTGGTACACGAACGCGTTCGGCGTCGTCGTGCGTGCCGCGAACACGGCGAGCAGCAGCGCCGTCGGAACCGACACCGTCGTGCCGAGCAGGCCGACCCAGAGCGTCGTGAGCGCGCCCTCGAGGCCGCGGGCGAGCACGTCAGAGCTGAGGTCGGGCGGGAATGCCTCGGAGATGAAGTTCATCATGCCCTTGGCACCGGTCACGAGCGCGTCGGGGCGGAAGTCGGTGGCCTGGAAGGCAAGCAGGTGCAGCAGCACGAGGACGACGATGATCGTGCTCCACGAGCCGATCCGCGTGATCGTCTTCGGGTCGCTCGGCACGGGGAGCCGGGCCGGTGCGGGCGCGAAGTCGTCCACCGGGTCGGCTGCGTGTTCGGGGGTGCGCGCGGGCGCTGAGGTGGGGGTCACTGGTCGTCCTAGAGGTAGAGGGCCGCGAGTTCGGTGTCGTCGAGCTCTGCCGTCGGGCAGTCAAAGACGAGGTGACCGTCGCGGAGGCCGATGACGCGGTCTGCGTAGAGCCGGGCGAGCTGGGGCTGGTGCAGCACGGCTGCGACCCCCAGCCCTTCTTCGACGGCGAGCTGTCGCAGCAGCCGCATCACGTCGTCGGCTGCGCGCGGGTCGAGCGCCGAGACGGGCTCGTCGGCGAGGATCATGCGGGGGCGCTGACACAGCGCGCGTGCGATGGCGACGCGCTGCTGCTGGCCGCCCGAGAGGCTGCCGGCCTTGTCATGGGCGCGGTCTGCGAGGCCCACGCGCTCGAGGCAGGCCATGGCTTCTTCCTTGAGCTCGTCGCCGAACAGGGGCGGGATCGAGCGCCAGGCCGGAAGCCGGGAGAAGCCGCCGGCGCACACGTTCTGCAGCGCGGTCCGGCGGGGCACGAGGTGGATCTTTTGGAACACGGTGGCGGCCGCCCGGCGGGCCTCCGCCTTGCGTGCCGAGCTCGCCTCGTTGAGGCGAACCCCGGTGATCTCAATGTCTCCGGAGTCCGCCTCAATGAGGCCGTTCACCGCGCGCAGCGTCGTCGATTTACCCGAGCCGTTCGCTCCGAGGAACGCAACAACCTCGCCTGCGTGGACACGCATGCTCATGTCATTGAGAACGACTCGGCCGCCGAAGCTCTTGGATATCGCGCGGACGTCGAGGAGTACTTCTGGCTCGACGCGCTCGGTCTCGGGGGCGCTCGTGCTGGTCGCGGTGATCGTCATGAGGTTTAGACGTCCTTCTCGGTGAGGCCCATGGTCTCTGCGAGGTCGAAGAGGGGCTTGTAGGTGTCGTTCGTGACCGGGATCAGGGGCCCGGCCGGGTCGACCCCGAGGAAGCCGCTGACGGTCTCGACATCCTTCTTGTCGAGGCTGAGCAGAGCGTCCTTCACGGCGTCCTTGAACTCCTGCGGCATGTTGCCGCGAACCGTGATCGGGTCGTTCGGGATCGGGTCAGACTCCCAGATCTGGCGGAACTTCGACTGGTCGAAGGTGCCCTCGGCGGTCGCGGTTGCGAGGGTCTGCGAGTTGATCTGCGCGGCGTCGACGGTGCCGTTGACGAGTGCGAGCAGCGCCTCGGGGTGGCCGCCTGCGTAGTCTGCGGTCACGTCGTCGGTGATGCCGGCGTCGGCGAGCGCCGAGCTCGGGATCGCGTCACCCGAGGTCGAGCCCGGGCTGCCGAGTGCAAGGGTCTTACCCTTGAGATCCTCGATCTTCTGCACGCTCGAGTCGTTGGGAACCCAGATTCCGCCGGTGTAGGTGGTCGGCTTTCCCTCTGCGTCGCCGAACGACACCATGGCGTCTGCGTCGGCGCGCTCGTTCGCGAAGACGAAGCCGAGCGGGCCGAACTGTGCGATTTCGAGCTGGTCGTTCTCCATTGCGAGAACCTCTGCTGCGTAGTCTTCGGTGATCGACACCTCGACCTCGCAATCGAGCTTCTCCGAGAGCGCCTTCGCGAGGGTCTGGTAAGCGGGCTCGAGACGATCCGGATCCTCGTAGGGGAGGATGCCGAAGCGAATCTTGCCGTCCGGGCAGGTGACGCTCGCGGCGTCACCCTCGGGGGCGGCCGAGTCGCCTGCGGGTGAACAGCCTGCGAGGCCGAGGCCGAGCAGGATTGCCGCGGAAGCGGCGAGGGTGGTGGTCTTCTTCACGATTCTCCTAGGGTGTGTGGGGGTAGTGAAAGTCGGTAAGTGTGTGGGTTAGAGCGCGGCGATGGTGCGGGCACCGAGCGCCGGGCCGATCGTCATGCCGACGCCGGTCGTGAGGCTCACGACCGAGACGCCCGGCATGGGGGTCTCGCGCAGCAGGTCGCGATCTGCGCTGGTCGCGTAGATCCCCTGCCAGCGTTCGATTACCTGGAGTCGCTCGGTGCCGAGCAGCGAGGCGACCTCGCCGAGCAGCAGCTCGCTCCAGCGCTCGTCGAGGAACGGCGGAGCGGAGTCGAAGCTGCGGTGTGAGTCGCCGACGAGCAGTGTGCCGTCTGGCTGCTGCGTGAACATGACGTTCGCGTCGATCTCAAGTAGCTCCGGGCGGGTGGCCTGCATTTCGGCGCGGAGCACTTGCTGCGCCGGCCCGTCGAAAGCGCCGTAGCGCAACATCGACGTGCCCGTGAGTACAGCAGGGCCGAGCCCCATCACGTGCGGTGCCTTCACTCGCGCCATCTGCAGCACGCACTCGCGCACGTCGCTCGCAAGCTCGGGGAAGAGCCGGCCCGTGAGGTGGCCGGTGGCGATGACGATGTGATCCGCCGCGATGTCACCGCGGTTCGTCTCGAGCGCGAGCCTCGGTTCCTCGCTGATGCCCCGCACCGAAGTGTTGAAGCGCACCTCGCCGTGCTCGTGGGCGTCCACCCAGGCTGCGATCCTCGCGACCGCCGTGCGCGGGTTCGCGGTGATGTCGCCCGCGAGCAGCAGCCCCGAGCGGATCCCCGTGCTTCCCGTGATACCGAGCTTTGCGGCCGCGGCACTGCTGTCGAGCATCTCGCTTCCCGCTGGCGCGCGGAGGGCCGCGAGCTCCTCGAGCACGCCCTCCTCGGCCTCGGTCCGCGCAACTGCGAGGGTACCGGAGACGCGAGCCTCAACCCCGGCGCGCTCTGCGAGCGAGCGCCAGATCGGGTTCGCCTCGCGGGCGAGTTCGCCGAGCTCCCCCGCCTGCACCGACGTGCAGACGTGGCCGAAGTTGCGGATGCTAGAGAGCACGGCAGCGGCGTCTTGTTCGACGACCGTTACCTTGTACCCCGCGTCGAGCGCTGCGACTGCGTGGGAGAGGCCCACGATGCCGGCGCCGACGATTGCGATGTGCGTTGTCATAGTTCGAGCATGCGGCCCAGAAAGAAGTCATGACAACTTTTTCCGTCGCTGTTCGCGGAGAGTTCACCTCGGAAACCAAGTGGTGAAAACTGCTCACCAAACGTTCACCCTGCGGGCACCCGGCGGCCTCCAAAGATGTAATGACAACTTGTACGCTGACGAACATGACCGCGAACCAGCCCCTGCACATGCAGCTCTACGAAGAGATGGCGAAGCGTATCCAGTCGGGCGCGTGGGAGACCGGGGATCGCGTGCCGAGCGAGAAATCGCTCATCGCCGAGTTCGGCACCTCCCGCGGCCCCGTGCGACAGGCACTCGCCGCGCTCCGCGCCGAGGGCGTCATCACGGGAGGGCGGGGCGCCCCGCCCCGCGTCCAACGAGCCGTCCCCTCCCAGTCGTTCGGCACGTTCCTCTCCTTCACGGAGTGGGCGAAAAGCGCGGGTTTCGTGCCGGGCCAGCAGGTCGTCGAGGTCGCCAAGCGCCCCGCAACCGAGCACGTCGCCCGAGAGCTCAGGGTGACTCCAGACGACACGATTGTCGAGGTCGTGCGGTTGCGCACGCTCGACGGCGAGCCCGCCCTATTTGAGCGCACGAGCTTCGCCTACGCCATCGGCGTGCACATGCTCACCGCGACCTTCGACGAGGGCAGCATCTACCAGACGCTCGCACTCCACGGCCACATACCGACCCGCGCCCGCCACGTCATCGACGCTGTTGCCGCGCACCCGCTCGACGCTGAATGGCTGCGAGTCTCCCCCGGATCCCCCCTGCTGCGCGCGCGCCGCACCTCAACGGCCGAAGACGGCTCCGTCATCGAATGCGCCGACGACCGCTATCTGCCCTCCATGACGACCTTCGCGCTCGAGAACACCGCCGCGCATCGCACCCACCTCATTCGCGAATCCGCGAATGAGCCGAACCCTCAGTAAGGACCAAACATGATCTCTCTCGCCGCATTCGATATGGCTGGCACCACCGTGAACGACGGCGGATCTGTCTACCGCGCGCTCGAGAACGCCGTCACCGAGACCGGCGTTGCCGTCACTCCCGAGAACCTCCAGACCTGGATGGGCGTTGAGAAGCGCGAGGCAATCACCGCACTCATCGAGCTCGGTGGCGGCGTCGCGACTCCTGAAAAGGTTGCGGCCACCTTTGACCGCTTCCGCGTGCTCCTCGACGAGTACTACACCGCAGAGCCGCCGACCGCGGTCGAGGGCGTGCCCGAGGCGATCGGCCAGCTGCAGGCCGCGGGCATCAAGGTGGCGCTGACGACCGGCTTCTCCCGCGACGTCGCCGAGAGCATCCTCGCGGGGCTCGGCTGGACGGTGTCGGCTGACGCCGATGCTCCGACTGGCTCGGGCGGCGTGCGCGTTGACGCGCTCTCCTGCGGCGACGACGTGGCTGCGGGCCGCCCGGCACCGTTCATGATCCACCGAGCCATGGAGGCGACCGGCGTCACTAATGTGGCCGACGTGCTCGTGGCCGGCGACACCGCCGTCGACGTGCGTTCGGGGGTGAACTCGGGTGCCGCAATCTCGATCGGCGTGCTCAGCGGCAAGCTCGAGCGTGAGGGTTTCGCGGGCGAGCAGCCGACGGCGATCCTCGACTCGGTCGCCGCGATCCCCGGCTACCTCGGTCTCTAGCCCGCGCGGTGCGGCGCGGGCTCCCCGCCCCGCGGTGCTGGCCCATCCCCCTTGGCGCGCGAGAAGACTCTTCCCCTGAGCTCTTCTCGCGCGCCTCTTCTGGTCAATTCGCGCCACCGCAGGCCCGATTTGGGCGAGGGCGCTGGCGCAGATTGACCAGGAGACGGCGGGTGGGGCGCGGGGCCCCTCACACCGGCGCCGCCCGCCCAGCCCCCGCGACATCCCGCAGAGAGGTCATGTCCTCAGCGAGGTAAGGGCGTTTCCCCCGCCAATACGCCCTTATCTCGCTGAGGGCATGACTTCTGAGCGGAGATGGAGGAAGCCACCGACCGCTTACTCAGTCGTTGGGGGCGGCTCGAGATAAGACAGCGCCCACGAGCAAGCCTGCGCCGACGAAACCAAACACGGAAGCCGCCCCTCCTGCTGATGAGATCCCCGCTGCAATCAGCGGAATTCCGGTTTGCCCGATACGGTTTCCGAGCAAACGGAGCGACGCTGCCATACTCCGCTCATCGACGGAAGTAATGAGCGTCATCCAGGACATCGTCAGTGGCTGCACCGTACCAGCGGCCAATCCGTAAAGGACACAAACTGCCAAGATCGCAGTTGCAGGAAGGGGGAATATCAGACTCAACAGCGCGGTTCCGGCAAGCGCACCACCAGCAACGAGCACGAATCTACGCCCAAAACGTCTCGTCATCGGAGAAAGCGTCAGACGGGACACCATGGTTGCGGCACCGCGAGCAACCAGCATCGCGCTCACCCATCCAGCAGAGATACCGAGCCCCTCAGCGAGCAACGGCAGATACACAATCGCTATGTCAAGCGAGGTGAGCACGATTGAACTCGCAAAGAGCGCGGCAGGCACCCCTGGGCTGCGCAAGAGTAACAGCACTCCCCCGGTCGATCGAGAGCTATTCCCAGCGCCACTCGCGGGGATACAGGCTGAGAGAACCAGAATCACCACTGATACCAGCAGGCACAGCAGAGCAATCGCCAGCATCTCCGGCGAGGAGTCCCCCGCGGTCTCTGCGACAGCCGGCGAGCGGATGAGGAGCATGAGCGGGCCGAGCATTTGCCCTGTCGAAGTCGCAAGAGTGTAAATTCCGAATGCGAAGTCGAGTCGACGGCCTGGTACGACGCTCATCACCCAGCTCTGCTCACCGATGACAGAGAACAGCACTCCGCAGCCTAGGAACGCAGAAGCCACGATGAGACCCACCGGGTTCGTGCCGAATCCCAACACCGCGATCACCGACAGTAGAAACGCAACCGCCCCGATGAGCATCGACACCCGTTCACCAAATCGGTGGACAAGTCTGCCGGAAGGTAGCGCAAGCAAAAGTGGCGGTAACGCGAACGCGGCAGCCGAGTACCCAAGCCACACGCCGTCTTTGCCGAGCGCGAGTAGCTCATACGCGATCGCAGCGCGGAGGCCGTAACTCACTATTTGCACCAGCGTCGCGTGCACGAGTAGGAGGCCGTGTGCGGACTTTCGAGCTGGACGAGACGCCAGATTCACGCGCTTCCCCTTTCACCACGAATACGGGCCGTGGGTGGAAACCGATTTTCGGTTTCCACCCACGGCCCGGGTATCGCATCTGTATTCGCTCCGCGTTAGCCTGTGTAGTCGAAGATCTGCATCCAGAGTTTCGCATCTGCCTCGAGGTTCTCAAGCGATTCCTCAAGAGTTGACCGGTACAAGAAGTCCGAATCGAGCGCGGGGAGCTCTACATCACCAATAGTCGGGCTCGGTGCGAGCTCATTGACTGGGTAGTCCCCAATCGATGCTGCAAGCGACTGACCGTTTGCTGACAGCAGCCAGTTCACGAAGACAGTCGCCGCGTTTGATCGCGAAGTGGACTTGGTCTGGCCGAGATAGAACGGGTAAGCCGCTGCACCCTCCTCAGGCATTGCAATGGTGATGGGAGCACCGGCGAGGATTGCCGAGTAAGCGGTCCCAATTGGCACCATACCTACGCCGATCTCGCCACGAGCCAACGCATCCGTGAGGTTAGCCGATGAGTCGAACACTCGAGGATCGTTTGCTGCGAGATCCTTCATCCACTGCTCACCAAGCTCGTCAAACTGGAAGCGAGTGAGGGCCGCTGTGCTTCCGCCCGCGCCGACCTGCACAAGACCAACCTTGCCGCTGTAAGCCGCTTCCGTCAGGTCAGCCCAGTTCTTTGGCGCATCAGCATCTAGGATTACCTGGTTGTTGTAGCCAAAGCTGTATACCCGGTCGAAACTGTTGTAGTACAAACCGTCATCGAAAACTGCACCGTCGATGAGGGAACCCGAGACATCATCCGTCAGCTCAGTCGGCTGAAACACTTCGTCTTCTGCGAGTGCCACGATGAGGTCTTCACCCGAGATTCGAACGAGGTCGGCACCTAACTTTCCTGCCGCGTTCTCACTGAGAATACGTTCCTGAAGCTTGTTGGGCGCGAGTCGGACGATTTCAACCGGGATATCGGTGAGTGCAGTGAACGCGTCGGTAACTTCCTTCTCTGAAACTTCACTTGCCCCGGTGTAGAACACAAGGGTCCCTTCTTGCTTTGCGGCTTCATACATTTCCGCGGTTGCGACGAGTTCCCCATCGATCACGAGATCTCCTCCAGATGCAGGATCGGCGGGTGCAGTGTCGTTACCTCCGTTCGAGCACCCTACGAGCATCAGGCCGACGGCTGTGGCAACAGCCAAGCCTCTCATCATTCGTGCTTTCATTGCATTTCCTCTCTGAAATGTGGTCTGAGATTGGAGAGTTGTTGGTGGAGTCATACTTTTCGCTGCCGATCTTCGCCGAAACGTCTCGCGAGCCATGCGAGCAAGAAGATCAGAACGCAATACAGCACGCTCGTGGCGGCGCTTGCTTGGAGAATTCCGTTCTCGTAGTTGTCGAAGATCAGAATCGAGAGCAGCCGTGTATCGGTCGTGAATAGAAAAAGCGGCACTGTCAATTCACGCATCGACAGCATAAGTAGCAGTAGGAACGTCGAGGTGAGAGGCACCCGCAGTAGCGGAACAGTGATCCGCCAGATTGCGCGGATCCGATTGGCTCCGTGCATCACCGCACTATCTTCGAGATCTTGGTGGATCTGCAGAATGCCTGAGCTCGCACCTTGGAAGCCCTGGGGCATCTGAGCAGCAGTGAACGCAATCACCATGACGACCAGGGTTCCGTACACCGGGAGCGGAATGAGCAGCCAAGTCCAGAGCAGCCCCAGGCCGAGAACAATGGCGGGCACGGCAAGAGGGATCATGCTGATGTAGCCGAGGCCTGCGCGACCAGGAATGCGACTTCGGTTGACGACATAAGACACGATGAAAGCGAGCACGGTTCCGATGAGCGCCGCCGAGATCGACACCACAAGCGAGTTCATAGTCGCCTTGTGCGCAGTCGGGTTCTTGAGCACCTCGACGAATGCGTCGAGGTTCAGTGCGCCGGATTGAATGGAGCCGATGACACTGCCCACATATGGCGAGTCATGCATAGCAACAAATAGAAGCGCCCCGATGGGCAGCACAGCAGTGATCACGAAGTAGATGATGCCGAGTACCAGTGAGGGTATCCGGAACCATCCCAGATCCACTTTCGCAGGCTTCAGGCCCTTACCTGAGACGGTAGTGAAGGTGCGCTTTGACACAACTCGACGCTGGATCGCGGTGACGATGAGCACGACCAAGACGAGAGCGATAGCTACCGCGGCTGCTTCATTGCCACGCGAGGGCGCCGAGTTCATGAGCCGGAAGATGTAGGTCGGGAGGGTATCGAGCCCACCGGCGGAGCCGATCATCTGTGCCACAGGAAAGTTCTCCACTGTGAGTGTGAAGATCAGAATCGCCGATCCGAGGATAGCCGGAGTCGCGAGCGGAAACGTAACGCGACGAAGCACTTGACCGGGCGTTGCACCGTGAACGCGCGCGGATTCTTCGAGGTCGGGGTTCATGAGGCTAAAGGAAGCATGGATGAGCAGGAATGCGTACGGTGCGTAGTAGATGCCGAGCAGCATGATGAGGCCGGGCAATGTGTAGATGTTCATAAAGGGCGCGAAGCCGAGATCGCGGGCGAGAATGTTGAGGAGTCCCGCGTTGGGTCCGCCCAGCAGGCCCCAGGCCAACGCTCCAACGAAGCTGGGTAGGAACATCGGCACTAGTCCCGCGAAGTACAAGAAGCGTCGAGCGGGAGCGTTGGTACGCGCCGTCACAAAGGCGAGGAAGCCGCCGCAAAGCAACGCCACCACGGAGCCGCCGATTCCAACAATCAACGAGTTGCCCGCGGCGCGCATTGCGCCAGGTCCGAATACCGTTGCAAAGTTCGACAGCGTGAAATTTGAGAGTGAAATGTTTCCGGGTCGCGGCGTCTCCGTCGTGAAAGCCGAGAGCACGACCAGTGCGACTGGAAGCAGAATAAGAATGCCGAGCACCCCGTACAGCGCGATGACTCCCGCAATTTTGCGCGGTTGCGCCTGGGCCGATGAGGCTGGGCGACGGCGGGAACCCCTGCGAGTGATGATCACGCCGGTCGCATCCGACGGCGTTGCCTGGCCGCTCATCGTGCCGTCTCCCGATCCGTGTTCGCGAGCTCCGGCACCTCGGTGGGAAGCACCTGTACGGCTGCCACGGGGAGGTGGACTCGCACGCGTTCTCCCTCACGGGTGCGGTTCGCCTGCTGCTTCGTGCCGAGCACGTCGAGTTCGACCCCCGGAGCAAGACGCACGCGGAACGTCGCAGTTGCCCCTAGAAACTCGCGGGCTACGATCTCCCCTTCAAGGGTGTTTGGAGCCGCCGCAGGGGCATCGTCTCCGATCAGGACGTCTTCAGCGCGGATGCAAGCGCGAAGCTCCCCGGCGCTGGCCTCATAGGGGCCGACCTTGATTGCGAGATCGCTACCTGCAAAACCGACGCTTTCAGGGCCGATCGCACGAACAGGAATGATGTTTGACACACCAAGGAAGTCCGCAATGGAGGCACTCAAGGGGCGTCCATAGATTTCGTCCGGCCGACCAATCTGTACGATTCGACCAAACTGCATCATCGCAATGTGATCCGCGAGCGCGAGAGCCTCTTCCTGATCGTGAGTCACGTACACGGCAGTAAGGCCGAGTCGGTGTTGCAGTTCGCGGAGATCGGTACGAAGCCGATGACGGAGGCGGGCATCTAGGTTTGAGAGAGGCTCATCAAGCAGCATCACTGATGGCTCCATCACGATCGACCTCGCCAGTGCAACCCGCTGCATCTGTCCGCCCGAGAGCATACTCGCGCCTCGATCAGCGAAACCGTCGAGACCTACCACGGTGATTGCTTCGTCAACACGACGGACAATTTCTGCCTTAGAAACCCTCTTCATGCGAAGCGGGAACGCAACGTTCTCAAACACACTCATGTGCGGCCAGATCGCGTACGACTGGAACACCATTCCGATGTTGCGCTTGTGCGAAGACTTGTTGATACCCCGTTCAGAGTCGAAGAGCACCTCGCCATCGACTGAGATTCGTCCTTCATCTGGCGTCTCCAGACCTGCGATGCACCGCATCGTGCTGGTTTTGCCACAGCCGGACTGTCCGAGCAGAACTAACGCCTCACCCTGCTCGATTTCAAGACTTAGGTTGCGGACTGCTACAGAATCGCCGTAGCTGAGGGTGAGGTTTTCGATCTTGATAGTCATGCGTGAGCTCCTTCGCTGCTGTGCGCTGAGTCTGCCTCGTGGAGCAGTTGTGCGAACCACTGGATGGTAGCGGCACTCATCCAAGTGGGTTGACCGAGTTCGTCGAGATAAGCCTGTGCATCTTCGACCTCGTGCGCCCTCCGCTCTGCATGCAAACGTGAGCCGTCGATCAGCCTCTGGATGAGCACGTTCGCATCGCCCGACAGCTCCGACACGATCTGCTCACGCAACCACGTGTCTGCACCAGCACGCTCCGCTGCCCCGACGCTCTCAATAACGACGGCAGCAAGACCCTTCATGAACACGCTCCGAAGCAGTTTCCGGGCTGCCGCGTCCCCGGCGGCTCCGCCGATAGCTTCGACGGGCGTGCCCGCCGGCATCACGAGTTCGCGGAATCGCTCAGCGCCCTTACCGCTCGCCATGAGCGGCGTACGCACCCCTGCACGAGGAACTGGTGCCAGCACAGCGACATCAGCGAACAACACGTTTGCCGAAGATGCCCCTTCTTCAAGCTGAGCTTTCAACGCGGGGCTACCTGTGTTGAGGTCGGCATACACCGTTCCTGCGGCCAGCATCGGAAACGCATCGTTGGCTACCGCAGCTGCCGCGCGAGCTCCAACGAGGCTGATCACAAGCTCGGCGCCGCCGAGAGTCGTCGCGAGATCTGCCTCCTGGCGAATGTCACGGTCACCAAGCGTCGTGAACGGGTCGTACCCGGCCACTTCATACCCCGCGTCGCGGAAGCCGCGGGCGTAGAGTGCCCCAGCTTCTCCTAGACCGAGAACTGCAACGATTGTCATCTTTGACTCCTGAAAAGCGTGATGTGCATCGACGCTAGTTGATGGTTTCAATATCGGCAAGCATTTCGTTAACAATTTAGATAACACAATTGTCACGCTTGCATTTTGTGTGAGGTTAGCTACCAGTCGGCCTGGGAAACACGCGCCCCTCAAAGAGCTTTCGTGTGGTGCGTGTGGCGATCGAGCTCCCCAGCCACCCTCGCACGGCGTCCTCTCGGATTCGCACCCGTGATGTGAAAGCCCCAGCTGGATGCTCAAGAACCACGGCCTCTCCTTCGCCGCCCCACTCACTGGCAACAGTTCCCGGTATCCGTGTTGCCGCTGCCACGCCAGCCGCCATAAGCACCCCCACAGAGCGGTGCACGCGGTGGGGAATGAGCGCCCGTACTGTGATGTCCCCCTCCGCCTGGGGGGCCGAGATGAGCATCATCTTTGGTACCGAGAGCTGAGATACGTCGCCCATCCCGAAGAGTTCACCGGCAGCGATCCTGAGCTCTTCTACTCGCCCGAGAAACGCCCGGTTCGCCTCAAGCGCCTCTGGACTCTCGTTACCGATTATCCCGACTTCACTCGCACGAACCACGACGACTGGCATCCCGTTATTGACCAATGTCACTGGAACCCCATCTATGTCATCGATCTCGCTTCCGCTCGGAAGCAGCGCTCCGCCCCCGCTACTGACCTCAATCTCGATCGGGTTGCCCGCGCCAGGTACTCCGGGCAACGCGCAATCACCGGAGTAATCGAGGACACCGCCCGGAGAGGCAAAACTCACCGACGCTTGATCTCCAGTGTTCACGAGGTGAACCGTCGCGGTGGTGCGTTCTGCCCCGGCTTGCAACAGGCCACGTTCAATGGCAAACGGAACGACGCCAGCAAGTAGGTTGCCGCACGTCTGTGCGCGGGTGACATCCCCAGTCTCGACGGCCACCTGCAAGAACTCGTACTCGAGGTCCACTCCAGCTTTACGCCCTGGCCCAACAATGGCAATTTTGCTTGTGAGTGGGTGCCCTCCACCAATGCCATCGATTTGCTGGGGATCCGGGCTGCCAAGGATACGCCGCGCGAGATCGTCGCGCTCCTGCGCCCCCTGCGGCATGTCAGACGCGAGGAAGAACGCTCCCTTTGAGGTACCACCTCGCATCCAAAGACAGGGAATGCCCGCGTCACTTACATCAGTCGCCAATTGCGCTCTCCTGCTGCCGAACATACGAAACGCCAAGCTCAGCGAGTAGAGGCCGCAACCCGTTATGGTCAAGGCTCAACACACCCTCCTGGTAGCGTGCGCGCGCGATCTCTTCTTTGGCAATCCGAGCCCGCGAATTCTCGAGCACCTCAGCGATCCGCTCGCGCGGCACACAGACAACACCATCATCGTCTGCGACGACGACGTCGCCCGGCTGGACCTGCGCGCCACCCAGGACGATCGGGACGTTCACGCTACCCCCGGTCGCCTTGACGGTTCCCTGAGCGTTTTGGGCACCTGCCCATGCGTGGAAGTTCATTTCACGAAGCTCGGCAACGTCCCGAACCCCGCCCGACGTGACGATGCCCCGCACTCCGCGACGCTGCAATGCTGTTGCGAACAGTTCACCAAAGGACCCATCAAGCGAAGGCGAGACGGTGGTCACTACGAGCACGTCTCCCGGTTCGCACTGGTCGACTGCCGCGTGGATCATGAGGTTATCTCCGGGCCAGCAGAGCACCGTAACCGCGCTCCCCGCAATCCTTGCGCCGGCCTGCACCGGCACGACCCCAGTTCCAACCAGTCCCGTGCGGCCCATCGCTTCGTGCACCGTGGCCACCCCGAGCGCTTCGAGCTCCGCGATCGAGGCAGAGTCGGCCCGAGCTATATCCGTAACGATTAGATGGCTCACGACAGCTCCCCCGTTACCTGCGGAAGGAAACGCACGTAGGCCTCACCCTTTGTCTCATGAGGGAGTCCAAGGTTCGGTCCAGCGTTCCGCCTGACCTGCACACCGCGACGGACCGCGAGGTCGGTGTAGTAGCTCCACATGTGCTTCTGAGCGGGCATGCACTCCATTGCACGCTGCTTGCGCTCAAAAGCCTCAGTAATGTCGAGCAGCAAGTTCGGCTTGAAGTCGCACTGCTCGGATTGGTGGGGCTCAAAGAAGAACACGGGAGGCGCGCCAATAATCTCGTCTTGCGACGGGAACGATCCGTCGGAATTCTGCACACCGATCGCCTGCGCAAGCACGCGAGCACGGAGCGCCATCCGCGCAGCAGCGGGGTGGTCTTCGTTATATGGATCAGCAAGCGCGTGCGTGAGCACCACAGTCGGCTGAGTACGCCGGAACACGTCTACGAGCTTGGAGATCGCTTCTTGTGATTCAAGCAGAGGGTAATCCCCCATGTCCATAAACTCAATGTCTGCGCCCAATGCAGCGGCTGCCGCCTCGGCTTCGGAACGGCGCATTGCCTTGATCTCTTCGAGGTCCTTACCCGCCAGCCACTGGCTGGCAGACTCACCGCGCTCACCATAGGAGAGGCAGACAACGGTGACCCTCTCGCCGCGGAGCGCCGCGGCAGCAATCGCGCCACCGGCGCGCCATACGAAATCGCCAGCGTGGGCGCTGATCACAAGCAGAGACGCTGATGTGTGTGACAAGTGTTGTTCCTCCTCGAACTCACGCCGGGTTTGCAGACGTTTACCGCAGCCACAGCGGGGGTGCTTTCGTGACAACTCAAACACACAACACAAAATTGGTCAAGAAATTGTTTACAATTTTGAGAGAAGGATATCCCTCGGCGCCTTGTGAGCGATAGGCTCGAACAAAACGCCGCACCTATAGCCGGAAGACCCCGGACAGTGAGGAATGCACGTGACGACCTCTGAAACCGCACAGAAGCGACTAAGTACACTCGACGATGCCATCACCGCGATTCGCTCTTCCATTCTTGAGGGCGAATTTGTACCCCACCAGCGCCTCGTCGAAGTAGATCTGTGCGAACAATTCGGGGTCTCCAGAGCTGTCGTCCGAAACGCACTGCTGAAACTGACTTCCGAGGGCCTGGTCGAACACCTTCCCAACCGCGGGGCACGAGTTCGCGCCATCTCGCTCGACGAGGCTATCGAAATCGTCGAGGCTCGCGCCGCGCTTGAGTCACTCTGCGCACGAAAGGCAGCGGAGCAGATGACCCCAGCAGCTCGCGACTACCTAACGGAGCTGCGCACCGCAATCGTCGATGCGCTCGAATCAGGTGACCTCGCCGAGTATTCCGTGCTCCACCAGCGGCTCGACCACTACATCCGCGAGCTTAGCGCTCACCACACTTCCACCCAGATCCTCGAACGCCTGCAGGCACAGGGGGCTCGCCACCAATTCCGGTTGAGCTTCAGACCCGGGCGCGCAGCCCGTTCGGGCCCCGAGCACCTCGAGATCATCGATGCACTGCTTGCCGAAGATGCCGATGCCGCTGAGCAGGCGACCATCTCCCATCTCAAGGGAGTCATCGCAGCGATGCGCGAAAGCTGAAGCCCAGCAAGCTGCGAGCCTGCGCGGGGGTGCCTCACCCCCTTGCTAGGTGAGGGGCATCCTGCAGAGCGCTACGCCGCCAGCGGCAGCTGGTCGCGCAGCAGCGCGCCGTGGCGGGCCGCTGTCACGAGGATCGGCAGGTGGTCCGAGGAGCCGCGGCCGAGTGTCTGTACGCGGTCGATCTCGAAGCCTGTCGAGGTGACGAAGTCGTAGTGCCCGCGGAACAGGAAGTACCGGTTGTACGTGCGCTTGTCGGAGTAGTTGGTGTTGTAGCCCGACTCGAGCATGGTCGCCGTCAGGCGATTCTGGAACACCGGGTAGTTGAAGTCACCGACCATAATCGTCGGTAGCCCGGGGCCGATGCCACTGAGCTCGTCGATCGCGGTGCGGATCTGGATGCGCCGCAGCGAGTTCAGCGCGGTGAGCGGGGCAGCATGAAATGAGGCCGCAATGAAGTCTGAGCCGGTCGCGCGGTCGTGGATGCGCGCGCCGAGCAGCCGCTCGTGCGCGGGCGACAGGAGCCGGTCGTGCAGCGACTTCTTGAGCTGGAACGCGTGCGCGCTGCGCACCGCGAAACGCTCGGAGTCGACGTACATGGCGAGCCCGAGGCGGTTCTTCTCGGTCGCGTGCACGAGGGACAGGGAGCCGATGCGCGACGGCAGATTGACCGTCTCGGCTTCCTGGAGACAGAGCAGCTCGGCTCCGTGAGTGTCGACGAGGTCGGCAAGCTCACCGATAGCTCGGTTCTTTCGCAGGTTGTAACTAATCGTCCTCACCCGGCCAAGCATACGTCGCAATTCCTATGGTTCAACCGTGACTGTGTTTTCTGCTGTTTTTGCCAGGGAAGCCGCCTCAATTGCAAGGGTTTCTCGTACAGCCAGCACAGCTGGTGCCTCGGCGTTCGAGATTCTCGCCGCGGTGAAGATGGAGCGCTGCGGATCCCCAGGCAGATCCACCATGCGCAGCCGCGACTCCGCACGCACGAGCCCCGGCAGCAGCGCGACCGCGTTGCCAGACTCAATAAGCCGAACGTGGGCCTGCAGGTCGGCAGTTTCGTAGCGCACATCTGGCTCGAAGCCGGCGCTGCGGCAGGCCTGCTCGGCCCAGTGCCGCGAGGCGGCGCCGCGAGGCTCCATCACCCACGGCAGCCCAGCGGCATCTGCCAGGCTCTCGACGAGATCGAACTCGGCGTCGCCCGCTCCGACCCGGGGCAGCGCGAGCTGAATGGAATCGTAGGTGAGCGGGGCGTGATCGAGGCCCTCGAACTGTGCGGTCGCGTGGCCCGGATACTGCTCGGCGACGACGAGGTCGAAGCCGCGCACGCGGGTCTCATGCAGCGCCGTTTCGGGTTCGTGCTGCACCATCTCAACGCGAAGGTTTGGGTACTCGGTGCGGAGTCGGCGCAGCGCCTGCGGCATGAAGGCGAGCACGGCGGTCTGAAACACCGCCACTCGGACACGCCCGGCGACCTCTCCACGCACCCGGTGAGCCGCGGTTTCTGCTCGCTCGAGCCCGGCCAACAGCTCCTCGGTTTCGGCGACGAGCGCCTCCGCAGCAGCGGTGAGCTCGAGGGTGCGACCGACGCGCCTGAGCAGCGGCGTCCCGACCTCTTTTTCGAGCAGCGCGAGCTGCTGCGACACCGCAGAGGGGCTGTAATTTAGCGCCTCAGCGACCTGCACGACGGTGCCCCGGGCTGACAGCTCCCAGAGCAGTCGCAGCCGTTTCATTTCGAGCATTCCAGCCCCCGATCAATCGTTTAGCTTTACTTCACATTATCGCTCAGAAAGCATCGCTTTACTTCAAGCTTGCGAACGCTCACACTTAGCTCATCGGGCAAAGGGCCGCCGCATCCGCGCGCGCCCGCACCCATGTACGAAAGGAATGCCGTTGTCTCAGGCAACCCCACGCCCCCAGGACCTCGCAGAAGAGTCCATCGCGCTCGCACGCAAGTGGATCAATGAAGCCGCCAGTATCCCGACTGACGCCTCAGCAGCACGCCTTGCTGGCGTCCTGCGCGACCCCAACGGCCTCGACTTCACGGTCGGATTCGTCGACGGCGTCGTGCGCCCCGAGGACCTCAGCGTCGCAGCGAAGAAGCTCAAGGAGCTCGTGCCCCTGACCCCCGGGTTCCTCCCCGGCGTGATGCGCGGCGCCATCGGCATGGGCGGCGCGTTCGCCAAGCCCATGCCCGGCGTTGTCGTGCCGATCGCACGCAAGGTGCTCCGCCAGATGGTGAGCCACCTCATCATCGACGCGACCGACTCGAAGCTCGGCCCGGCGATCTCGAAGATCCAGACCGAGGGCGTTCGCCTGAACATGAACCTCCTCGGCGAGGCCATCCTCGGCCAGGGCGAGGCAGAGCGTCGCCTCGCGGGCACGCACAAGCTGCTCGCACGCCCGGACGTCGACTACGTGTCGATCAAGGTCTCCTCGACCGTCGCACCGCACAACCACTGGGCATTCGACGAGGCGATCGAGCACATCGAGAGCCAGCTCATCCCGCTGTTCGAGCGCGCAGCAGCAGCGTCGCCGCAGAAGTTCATCAACCTCGACATGGAGGAGTACAAGGATCTCGACCTCACGCTTGAGGTCTTCATGCGGATCCTCGACCGCCCCGAGTTCTTGAACCTCGAGGCCGGCATCGTGCTCCAGGCATACCTCCCCGACGCTCTCGGCGCCATGATGCGCCTCCAGGAGTGGTCGGCGAAGCGCGTTGCTCGCGGCGGTGCCTCGATCAAGGTGCGTCTCGTCAAGGGCGCGAACCTCCCGATGGAGCTCGTCGACGCGGCCGTGCACGGCTGGCCGGCAGCGACCTGGGGCACCAAGCAGGATTCGGACACGAGCTACAAGGCTGTCCTCGACTACTCGCTCACCCCCGAGCGCGTGAAGAACGTGCGCATCGGCGTCGCGGGCCACAACCTCTTCGACCTCGCACTCGCATGGCTGCTCGCCAAGGGCCGCGGCGCAGAGTCGGGCCTCGAGGTCGAGATGCTCCTCGGCATGGCTACCGGCCAGGCTGAGGCAGTACGCCGCGACGTTGGCTCGCTGCTGCTCTACGTTCCCGTCGTGCACCCTGACGAGTTCGACGTCGCCATCTCCTACCTCATCCGCCGTCTCGAGGAGGGCGCGAGCCAGGAGAACTTCATGTCGGCCGTGTTCGAGGTCCACGAGAACAAGGAGCTCTTCGAGCGCGAGAAGAATCGCTTCCTCGCATCGCTCGACGAGCTCGCAGCGATCACCGCAGACGGCGACCCCGCGAACTACTCGGTGCCGCCGTCGAACCGCGTGCAGGATCGCCGCGTCTACGACGCAGCGGGTGCCGAGGCGCGCGTCGAGGCGCTCGTTGCCAAGGGCCGCAAGGGCGAGTTCGATAACGCGCCCGACAGCGACCCGGATCTTCCGGGCAACCACGTCTGGGGCCGCGAGATCGCTGACCGCATGGTCGGCTCGAAGCTCGGCGACAACCTCGTCGCGGAGGCCCGTGTCGAGACCGCTGAGGCGCTCGATGAGATCGTCGCTCGCGGCGTAGCCGCGGCTGACGGCTGGCAGGCGCTCGGCGCAGACGAGCGCGCACGCATCCTCTACCTCGCGGGCGAGAAGCTTGAGGAGCGCCGCGGCGCCCTCCTCGAGGTCATGGGATCCGAGTGCGGCAAGACGCTCGACCAGGGCGACCCCGAGGTCTCCGAGGCCATCGACTTCGCGAACTACTACGCGATGCTCGGGCAGGTCATCGGCCAGGTTGACGGTGCCACCTACAAGCAGCAGAAGCTCACCGCGGTGATTCCGCCGTGGAACTTCCCCGTCGCGATCCCCGCCGGTGGCGCGCTCTCCGCGCTCGCTGCGGGCTCGGCCGTCATCATCAAGCCGGCTTCGAACTCGGCGCGCTCCGGTGCCGTCATGATCGAGGCGCTGTGGGAGGCGGGCGTTCCCCGCGACGTCCTGCAGTTCGTGCAGTTTGCTGACCGCGCGCTCGGCTCGAAGCTCGTCGCTGACCCGCGCGTCGACCGCCTCATCCTCACGGGTGCGTACGAGACCGCGGTGAACTTCCGCGAGCTGCGCCAGGATCTCCCGATCCTCGCCGAGACCAGCGGCAAGAACGCGATCATCGTCACCCCGAACGCGGACCTCGACCTCGCTGCGAAGGACGTCGTGCAGTCGGCGTTCGGCCACGCCGGCCAGAAGTGCTCGGCTGCATCGCTCGTGATCCTCGTCGGCTCGGTTGCGACCTCGAAGCGCTTCCGCGGTCAGCTGCTCGACGCGGCTCGCTCGCTGCAGGTGGGTACCCCGGAAAACCTCGAGACCCAGATGGGCACCATCATCACGGCGCCCGACGGCAAGCTGCTCCGCGGCCTCACCACGCTCAGCGCGGGCGAGAAGTGGCTCATCGAGCCGAAGCCGCTGAAGAGCGACAGCCCGCTGGCTGCCGACAAGAAGGGCAACAACAAGCTCTGGAGCCCGGGCGTTCGCGAGGGCGTCAAGCGCGGTTCCGAGTACCACCTCACGGAGTACTTCGGCCCGATCCTCGGCATCATGACCGCTGAGACCCTCGACGAGGCAATCGACATGGTCAACGAGATCGACTACGGCCTCACCAGCGGCCTGCACTCGCTCGACCGTGACGAGATGGCGCTCTGGCTGGATCGCATCCAGGCCGGCAACCTCTACATCAACCGCGGCATCACCGGCGCGATCGTGCGTCGCCAGTCGTTCGGTGGCTGGAAGAAGTCGGCGATTGGCGCTGGCACGAAGGCCGGCGGCCCGAGCTACCTCTACGGTCTCGGCGCTTGGGAGGACGCACCGGTCACGGCTGCACTCACTGCTCCACGCCCCGCGGCTGCCCCGATCCTCACCGCTGCGCAGCAGGCCGGTGTGTCGGGCGCTGAGCTCGAGTGGCTGCGCGCAGCTCTCGGCACCGACGCGACCGCGTGGAACGACGAGTTCGGGATCGCACGCGACGCCTCGGACGTCGGCGTCGAGCGCAACCTGCTCCGCTACAAGCCCGTGCCCGTCACGGTGCGCGTCGCGGCTGATGCGCCGATCCACCAGGCGATTCGCGTCGTCGCAGCGGGCATCGCCGCGGGCAGCCGCCCGTCGGTGAGCACCCCGGCCGCGCTTCCCGAGCCGATCAGCAAGGCGTTCAAGGCTGCTGGCGTCGAGATCCACTTCGAGGATGACGCGGCCTGGGCCGCTCGCCTCGGCCGGATCGCGGCGCAGGACGGCCCGAACGCCAGCGCACGCATCCGCCTCGTTGCGGGCGCGAGCCGCGCAGACGGTCTCGCCGCGATCACGGCAGCGACGGGTGGCAAGCCCGACATCGCCGTGTACGGCGGCGACGTTGTTTCGGCTGGCCGGGTTGAGATGCTACCGTTCATGCACGAGCAGGCGGTGTCCATCACGGCCCACCGCTTCGGCACGCCGAACAAGCTGTCCGAGGGCCTGATCTAGGGTCCGCAGTGCGAGGGGCTGGGAGCCACACGGTTCCCAGCCCCTCGGCATTTGAGCCACACGGCTCGCATTTGAAAGGCGAACATCAATGACTGATCAGTTCTTCCTCTACCTCGCACTCGGCATCTACTTCGCCGCAATGCTCGCCATCGGCTGGATCGCATTCCGCCGCACCAGCAGCCACGAGGGCTACATGCTCGCCGGACGCGGCCTACCGCCGTGGGTCGCCGCACTCTCCGCAGGTGCCTCGGACATGTCCGGCTGGCTCATCATGGGTCTTCCCGGCGCGATCTTCGCGACCGGCCTCATCGAGGGTTGGATCGCCGTGGGCCTCCTCCTCGGCTCCTACCTCAACTGGCGGCTCGTCGCCCCACGGCTGCGCGCCTACTCCGAGGTTTCCAAGAACTCGATTACCGTTCCGAGCTTCTTCGAGAACCGCACCCGAGACAAGTCGCACCTGCTTCGCTCGGTATCGAGCATCATCATTCTCGTGTTCTTCACGCTGTACGCCTCCTCCGGCATGGTCGCCGGCGGCAAGTTCTTCGAGAGCGCATTCGGAGGCGACTACTTCGTCGGCATGCTGCTCGTCACCGCAGTTACCCTCGGCTACACGCTCTTCGGCGGCTTCCTCGGCGCGTCACTCACTGACGTCGTGCAGGGCCTCATGATGGTCATCGCGCTCATCGTCGTTCCCGTCGTTGCGATCATCACGATCGGCGGCTTCGGCGAAACGGTGTCGATTGTCGAGACCGTCGGCGCCGCGAACCTCTCGATCTTCGGCGGCCCCGAGTTGACGACGGGCGCGGTCGCACTTGTCGTGATCTCGGGCCTCGCCTGGGGCCTCGGCTACTTCGGCCAGCCGCACATCATCGTGCGTTTCATGGCGCTGCGCACCCCCGGCGAGGCGAAGTCGGCCCGCCGCATCGCGACGTCGTGGCAGTTCCTCTCGCTGCTGGGCGCAGTCTCGGCTGGCCTCGTCGGAATCGCCTACTTTGACAAGTTCGGTGGCGCCCCGAGCGACCCCGAGACGATCGTGCTGCTGCTGTCACAGGTCTTGCTGCACCCGCTCGTTGCCGGTCTCGTGCTTGCCGCGGTGCTCGCAGCGATCATGAGCACGCTCTCGAGCCAGCTCATCGTGTGCTCTTCGGCACTCGTCGAGGATCTCTACCGCATCATGCGGAAGACACCGCCGAGCGAGAAGAGCCTCGTGATCCTCGGACGCCTCGGCGTGCTCGCGGTCGCAGTCGTCGCGGCGCTCCTGGCGATCAGCCCGAACGACTCGATCCTTGGCCTCGTGAGCTTTGCGTGGGCCGGCTTCGGCGCAGCCTTCGGCCCCGTCGTGTTGCTCAGCCTGTACTGGCGGGGACTCACGAACTGGGGCGCGCTCTCGGGCATGCTCGTGGGCGCGGTCACCGTGTTCGTGTGGAAGGCGTTCGACACCGGACTGTACGAGCTCCTCCCCGGTTTCGTGCTTGCCCTGGTCACGGCGATGATCGTGAGCCGCTTCACCTATACGAAGAACGAGGAGATCGACGGCGAGTTCACGACGACGATGAGCATCGTCCTCCCCGATTCAAAGCACGCTTCTCAGTAACACCCGCCGGGGCATCCGTCCGGGTGCCCCGGCTCCACCTCCCACATACGAAAGACACGCAGCAATGACGCACGCACCGCAGACCTGGATCCACACCACCGACTATCACACGGCCGGTGAGCCGTTCAGAATCGTCCACGCGGGTCTTCCCGAGCTTCCCGGCAGCACCGTCGGCGAGCGCCGGGTCGCCGCGATCGCGAATGCGGGCGGCATCGACGAGCTACGGCAGCTGCTCTGCAACGAGCCGCGCGGCCACGCCGACATGTACGGCGGCTTCATCACTCCGCCCGACGACGCTGGTGCGGCCTTCGGCGTACTGTTCTGGCACAAGGACGGCTTCTCCACCGCGTGCGGGCACGGCACCATCGCGCTCGGCGTGTGGGCGACCGACACGGGCCTCGTCGAGAGCGACCCCGACGGCGTCACCGAGGTTGTCATCGATGTGCCGTCGGGCCGGGTTGCCGCGCTCGTTGAGCGCAGCGGCGGTGAGCTCGTGGGCGCGACCTTCCGAAACGTTGATTCGCACGTCATCGCGCGCGATATTCCGCTCGCGACGTCGCGGGGCGATGTCGTAGTGGATCTCAGCTACTCCGGCGCGATCTACGCGTCGGTGCGGGCGGCGGATCTCGGTCTCACGGTTGAGCCCGCGCAATACACTGACCTCATCGCGCTCGGTCGTGAGATCAAGTGGGCGCTCAACGACTCCGCTGAGGCCCAGTTCGCTGACGACCCGCGGCTCTCGGGCGTCTACGGCACGATCCTCTGGGACGACCTCGGCCGACATGAGCACGGCCCGATCCAGCGCAACATCACCGTCTTCGCCGACGGCGAGGTCGATCGTTCCCCCTGCGGCTCCGGCACCGGCGCCCGCGTCGCGCTGCTCGCCGACTCCGGAGTGCTCGGGGCGAACGAGACGCTCGAGCACCGATCCATCGTCGACACCGTGTTCTCGGCGATCTGGGAGGCGAGCACGGCACGCGCCGACGGCACAGCGACAGTGATCCCGTTCGTCACCGGCACCGCCTACCAGACCGGCGAGCACCGCTTCATGCTCAACCCTGCAGACACACTCGGCACCGGGTTCACGCTCCGCTAGGCTGCGGCGCGGGGCGCGGGGCGGAAGGAGCGACTCGTACCGTGCGTGTCGATCGAGGCCCGAGACGGGAGGATCTTCACGGCGGAGGGTCTCGAGCTCGGCTCCGACCCGAACGTGGTCGCGGCATTCATTGCGCATCACCGAGATCACGCGGAGGCCCGCGAGTGGCTTGTCGACCCGGCAGACGCGATCCGCCGCTTTGCCGACGCGCAGCGTTAGCTGCCCGTCGACCCAGAGATTTCCGGGCGCTCCCCGCCCCACGCGATAGAATTTCTCCAGCGCCCGGCTCACGCGCCCGGCGGCAGCAGCCCCCTGCACAGAGGAGATCTCATGGTCGAGATGCGGCGGATCCCGCCTACTACGCTCCGTGAGGAGGCGCTCGCCGAGATCCGCAGGCTCCTCGTGGCAGGCACGCTCAAGCCCGGGCAGGTCTACTCGGCCTCGGCGATCGCGGGCCAGTTCGGCGTCTCGCATGGGCCCGTGCGCGAGGCGATGCTCACCCTCGTTAACGAGGGGATCATGGAGGTCGTGCGGAAGCAGGGCTTCCGGGTGCTAGAGATCAGCGAGAAGGATCGCCACAACATCGCCGACCTTCGCACGATGCTCGAAGTGCCTTCGATGGTGAAGCTCGCGGGGTCTCCGCTCGTGCTCGCCCGCGAGGCGGAGTTCTCGGCGATCGTCGACAAGTTCTTTGTGGCCGCGGAGGCCGGCGATCTCATCGAGTTCTTCGCGGCCGACCACGAGTTTCACTTGGGGCTGCTCCGGCTCCTCGACAACCCTCGCCTCACCGATTTTGTCGGCACGCTGCGTGACCACACCCGCCAGTATGGAATCTACGAGCTCGCGGTGCGTGGGGAGCTCATTGCCACCGCGCAGGAGCACCGCGATATTCTCGACGCGCTCCTGTCAGGCGACGCCGCTGCGGTCGAGCAGCTCATGCTCGCGCACCTGCGCTACCTGCGCTGGAAAGAGTGGAGCTCACCAGATCTCAGGTAGCTCGGCCGGCCCAGGCGCGCGGGGTACAAGCTGCAACTCGCGCGCCCGGGGCGCGCGGCTAGCGAATGACGCGGCCGGCCTGCACGACCGCGAGCCGGGCGGCGGGCTCGGAGAGCGCGCCCGCCAGTTCGAGCGGGTTCTCCGAGAGCAGCAGCGCGTCGCCGTAGCTGCCCACGGTGAGTGAGCCGGCTCGGTCGTCGCCGATGAGCTGCGCGTTCACGCGTGTCAGCGAGTGGATCGTCGCGGCTGCGCCGCTCGCATCTGCCTGCAGCTTCACTCCCCGCAGCTGGTCGTCTTCGAGGTCGCCCATGAGGTCGGATCCGAAGCCGACCTGTACGCCTGCGGCGAGCGCGATCTGCACCGCTTCCTGCCCCTTCGAGAGCACCTCGGAGTTCTTCGCAAGCGAGATCGCGTTCAGTCCGATTTCCGCTCCGCGGCGATCCATCGCATCGTAGGCGGCGAGCGTCGGCACGAGGAACGCACCGCGATCCGCCATCGCCTGCGCGGTCGCCGCATCGATGAGGTTGCCGTGCTCGATCGAGCGCACCCCGTTCTCGATCGAGTGCATGACGGCCTCCGAGGAGTAGGCGTGCGCAGCGACGTAGCTGCCGCGGCGGCCTGCCTCCTCGGTGACGACGCGCACCTCCTCGGGTGAGTACTGCGGGATCGGGAGCGGGTCGGCGAGCGAGAACACCCCGCCGCTCGTCATGATCTTGATCGCGTGCGCGCCCGTGCGCAGCCGGTTGCGCACTGCGAGACGCAGCGCCTCCACACCGTCGACGACCTCGCACATGTGGCCGTGCGAGAAGCAGATGTCGACGTGCTCGGAGCGCGGGTCGCCGTGCCCACCGGTCTGGCTGAGCGCGGGCCCGGTGAAGAGGTACCGGGGTGAGTCGAAGAGCGAGGCGTCGACAGCGTGGGCGAGCCCGATGTCGCCGCCGGCGACGTCGCGCACGGTCGTGAAGCCGCGGCGGAGTGCCTTCTCGAGCCGGCGGGTGCCGTTGATCGCGGCGTAGCTCAGCGGGCCGCGCTCGTTCTCGAGCCCGTCCATGCTGGTTGCGTAGGCGTGGAAGTGGGCGTCGATGAAGCCGGGGAGCAGCCAGCCGCCGCTGCCGTCGAGCGTCTCAGCGTCGGGCGCGGCCGCGTCGGTGACGAGCCCGTCAACGATGTGGAGGTCGCGGGGCGCGAAGCCAGTGCCGTCCCATACCTGTGCTCCAAGAATGGAAAGCGATTGTGATTTCACGTGACTCCTCCTGTTGACCTGATTAGCCTGCGCCAGGAGGCCGATCGGCCGTGGCACCCGCGCACACGTCGCTGCGGTGGCTTCGGGCCCAGGATACCTGTCCTTCGCACAGCACCAACACGAGCGCCGCACCGGGACGAACTCTGTCGGGAAGCTGACGCCCTTGCTGTGTTTGGTGCCTCGATCTTGCATTCCCCCGCAAACCTGGATAACCTGTGCAATGTCACACACCACGAGTGGCCCAAGTACTCCACCCATTCCTGAAAGGAATATCTCAATGGCTGAGAAGAAGCCCTGGCATGGCGTTATCGTCGCCTCCGCGCTCCCCATGAACGACGACCTCTCGGTGAACTACGACAAGTTCGCTGAGCACGTCAACTTCCTTGCAGAGAACGGCTGCGACGGCATCGCGCCGAACGGCTCGCTGGGCGAGTACCAGAACCTCACCGAGGCCGAGCGCGCCAAGGTCATCGAGGTTGCCGTCGACGCAGCCCCCGAGGGCTTCTCGGTCATGGCCGGCACCGGCGCATACGGCGCCATGGAGTCGCTCCGCTGGGCAGAGCAGGCAGCTGAGGCAGGCGCTGACTGCGTCATGCAGCTCCCGCCGAACACCTTCCGCGCAAACCACGAGCAGGTCAAGCACCACTACGCAACGGTCGCGAAGGCAGGCCTGCCGATCGTGGGCTACAACAACCCGCTCGACACGAAGGTCGACCTCGTTCCGTCGCTCATCGCCGAGATCCACGAGGCGGGCCACATGGTCGGCGTCAAGGAGTTCACGGGCGACCCCCGCCGCATCTACGAAATCCAGGAGCTCGCTCCGACCATGGACATCCTCATCGGCACCGATGACTCGGTGCTCGAGGTCGGCATCGCCGGCGCCGTCGGCTGGGTAGCTGGCTACCCGAACGCGATCCCGCAGGCAACCGTTGAGCTCTACAAGCTCTCGACCTCGGGCAACGTCGCCGATCTCGAGCGCGCGAAGGTGATCTACCGCGACCTGCACAAGCTGCTCCGCTGGGACACCAAGACCGAGTTCGTCGAGTCGATCAAGCTCTCGATGGATGCACTCGGGCTCTACGGTGGCCCGAGCCGCCCGCCGCGCCTGCCGCTGCCCAAGGAGGTCGCTGATCAGATCGTCGCCGACACCCTCGAGGCAGCCGCCAAGGGCTACGGTAAGTAGCAACTCGCAGTACCCGCGGGGTGGATCGTGCGGCGTTTTCGCCGCACGATCCATTCCCGTCTCGGGGCCCCGCCCCACCCACACACTTCGTTCTTCAGAAAGGCCCCTTCATGCGCACGTCCCGCGTCTACCACGCCGTTGATTCGCACACCGAGGGCATGCCGACCCGCGTCATCACCGGCGGCGTCGGCCCCATCCCAGGCAACACGATGGCCGAGCGCCGCACCTGGTTCATGGAGAACAACGACGAATTACGCGAACTGCTCATGTTCGAGCCGCGCGGCCACGCCTCGATGAGCGGCGCGATCCTGCAGCCCGCCACCCGCCCCGACTGCGACTGGGGCGTGCTCTACATCGAGGTCTCCGGCTGCCTCCCCATGTGCGGCCACGGCACCATCGGCGTCGCCACCGTGCTGGTCGAGACCGGCATGGTCGAGGTCACTGAGCCCGTCACGACGATCCGTCTCGACACCCCCGCTGGCCTCGTCATCGCCGAGGTCGCCGTGAACGACGGGCAGGCCGAGAGCGTCACCATCACGAACGTTCCCTCCTACTCGGAGCGGCTCGACGCCTCGGTCGAGGTGCCGGGCCTCGGCACCGTGAAGTACGACCTCGCCTTCGGCGGCAACTTCTACGCGATCGTGAAGCTCGACGAGCTCGGCATCGAGTTCCGTGAGGATCGCGCCAACAAGGACGAGCTCATCAAGGCCGGCCTCGCCATCATGGACGCGATCAACGAGGACGATGCTCCGGTACACCCCGAGAGGGCGGACATTCGCGACTGCCACCACGTGTACCTCGAGGCTCCCGGATCCACCGCTGAGCGTTCGCGCCACGCGATGGCGATCTACCCCGGCTGGTTCGACCGCTCCCCCTGTGGCACCGGCACGAGCGCGCGCATGGCGCAGCTGCACGCGCGCGGCGAGCTGCCGCTCGACCAGGACTTCATCAACGAGTCGTACATCGGCTCGCGCTTCGTCGGCCGCCTCGTCGAAGAGACGACCGTCGCCGGCCGCCCCGCGGTCATCCCGAAGATTACCGGCCGCGCCTGGATCACCGGCACGGCCCAGTACATGCTCGACCCAACCGATCCGTTCCCGAAGGGATTCCTGCTGTGACCCACACGCCCGCTCCGCAGAGCATCGATTTCTTCTCCGCCGATGAGGTGCGCGAGCTCCTCACCTTCGAGACGGCGATCAATGCCCTCGAGACCGCGCTGCGCGACGGCCTCACCCCCGAGAGCGACGGGCCGCGCCTGTTCGCCGACGCCCCGAACGGCGAGTTCCTCCTCATGCCAGCGCAGAGCGCGACATTCAGCGGCGTGAAGGCGCTCACCCTCGCGCCTGAGAACCCGGATCGCGGACTCGAAAAGATCCAGGGCCTCTACATTCTGTACTCCTCTGACACGCTCGCACCGCTCGCGGTGATGGAGGGATCCTGCCTCACGGCGATCCGCACCCCGTCAGCGACGCTCACCGCGGTGCGGCAGCTCGCGCGCCTCGCACCCGCGGGCGCAGAGCTCGGCACCGACCCGAAGATCCTCATCTTCGGCGCGGGCACCCAGGCAATCGAACACATCCGTGCGGCACTCGTCGACTTCCCCGACGCCTCCTTCGAGATCATCGGCCGCCGCCCGGAGCGCGTCGAGGCCCTCATCAGCACCCTCGCAGCGGCCCCCGAGACCAGCCAGGTCTCGGTCACCGCGCCGAGCGACCACGAGGCAGCCATCTCGGCAGCCGACATCATCCTCACCATGACCACCGCCACCTCCCCGCTCTTCGACGGCACCCTCGTCGCCCCGAACGCCATCGTCGCGGCGGTAGGGACGCACGGCCTCGACGCCCGCGAGATCGACGACGCGCTCGTGCTGCGCTCGGATGTCGCCGTCGAGGGCCGCGGATCCGCACGCCGCGAGAACGGCAACCTCGCCACCACCTACGACGAAGCCGCGTGGGAGTCGAACCCGCCAGCGAACCTCCAAGACCTCGTGCTCGGCAAGTTCACGCGCACGCTCGGCCGCCCCGCCTTCTATACGGGTGTGGGGATGTCGTGGGAGGATCTTGTGTGCGCGAGCGCTGTCTACACAGCGCGCACGCGCCCATAGCCACAGTAGGAGCCCCCATGCCCAGCCAGCCTTCCCCCTCACGTCGCCTCACCCCGCTGAAGCGGCCGCTCAACCTGCGCGAAACCGTGCTCGAGCAGCTGCGCACGGCGATCATCACCGGTGAGATCGCAGAAGGCGCTCTCGTGTCAGCCCCCACGCTGGGGCAGCTGCTCGGGGTCTCCGCGACGCCGGTACGCGAGGCAATGATGGATCTGGCACGCGAGGGCCTCGTGGAAACCATCAAGAACAAGGGTTTCCGCATCACCACGATGAGCGACAAGGAGCTCGACGACCTCGCCGCGATCCGCCTGTTGATCGAGCCGCCTTCGATGCCGGCTGCGATCGGGCGGATCTCGGAGGAGGGTTTCGAGGAGCTCGAGCGGCTCGCTGACGCGTGCCTCGTCGCCGCCGAGACCGAAGACCTCCAGGAATACCTGCGGTACGACCGCGAATTCCACCACTTCGTACTCACCCACATCGACAACCCGCAGCTCACCGAGCTCGCAACCTCGCTGCGCACCCGCACCCGGCTCTACGGGCTGAAGGCGCTCGCCGAGACCGGGCGGCTCGGGCCATCTGCGCACGAGCACCACGAACTCATCAGACTGCTGCGGGCCGGCGACGGCGCGGGTGCGGAGCAGCTGATGCGCGATCACATCGGCCACGCCCGCGACGTGTGGGCGACAGGAACCGTCGAGGGCCAGAGCGCCGCCGACAGCACTTCATGACAGGAAGCTCAGTATGACCGGACGCACAGACGTCATCATCATCGGTGCCGGAATCATCGGTGCCGCGACCGCGTACTTTGCAACGCTGCAGGGCCTCTCGGTCACGGTGGTGGAGCGCGGGCTACCCGCGAGCGGCACGACGTCTAGGTGCGAGGGGAACATCCTCGTCTCCGACAAAGAGCTCGGGCCCGAGCTCGAGCTCATGCGCTATTCGATCGACACCTGGAAGGGCGAGCTCGCCGAGTTCGGGCACCTCTGGGAGTTTGAGTCGAAGGGCGGAATCATCGTTGCTTCACGTGAAACAAGTCTCGCTTCGCTCGAGCGCGTCACCACCTCACAGCGGTCATTCGGCATCGTCGCCGAACCGCTCGATATCCCGGCGCTCCGCGCCCTCGAGCCTCACGTCACCGACCAGGCGCTCGGCGCGGCCTTCTACCCCGAAGACAGTCAGGTGCAGCCGATCCTCGCGGCCTCGCACCTGCTACGTCTCGCGCGGGATCGCGGCGCGAAACTCGTCGTCAACGCACCCGTGACGGCGCTGCTGCGCTCGGGCGAGCGGGTCACCGGCGTGCGCACCCCGCAGGGTGAATTCTCCGCGGAGCATATAGTCAACGCCGCGGGCACTTGGGCCCCCGAGATTGCGGCACTGGCCGGCGTCAATGTCCCCGTAAACCCGCGCCGCGGCTTCGTGCTCGTGACCGAACCGCTCCACCCGATGGTGCATCACAAGGTGTATGCCGCTGAGTACATAGACAACGTCGGGAGCGGCGACGCCGGCCTGCAGTCGTCTCCGGTCGTCGAGGGAACCCCCGCCGGGACGATCCTCATCGGGTCCAGCCGCGAGCGCATCGGTTTCGACAACACCGTCAGCCCCGACGCGCTCCGGCAGATCGCCGCAAACGCGATCGAACTCTTCCCCTTCCTCGAGAAGACCCGGATTCTCCGCCACTACCACGGCTTCCGCCCCTTCTGCCCAGATCACCTCCCCGTGATCGGGCACGACCCGCGCGCGCCCGGCCTCTGGCACGCCTCCGGTCACGAGGGTGCGGGCATCGGGCTCTCCGTCGGCACCGGAAAGCTCCTCGGACAGGCCCTTGCAGGGCTCAAACCCGACATGCCGCTCACGCCGTTCAGACCCGAACGCTTCGATGAGCCCGGATACGACGATCACGGCACCGGCCCAGATACCGCCGCAGACACCACTCAGCAAGGAACGGAGGCCGCCGCGTGAGCGCCACCCCGAACACCACGCCGACCGGCGAGGTCCAGGCCACCTTCGAGGGCGAACCCATCGCATGCGCTCCCGGCGCGAGTGTCGCAGCCGCGCTCATCTCCACTGGCAAGAACGCCTGGCGCGCGACCCGCTCGGGCGCGAGCCGCGGCCTGTTCTGCGGCATTGGCGTCTGCTTCGACTGCCTCGTTGAAATCGACGGCGAGTCAGGTCAGCGCGCCTGCATGATCCCCCTCGCGGAGGGCATGGATGTGCGCGCGGCATCGGGCCCCGGCGCGACCGAGCACCCCTCGGGCGCCGTTGGAACCGATTCGCGGGAGACGGGTGACGCAGCATGAGCGGCGCAGAGACTTCAGAGCTGCGATCCACAGCGGCCGCCCCACGCTTCGACGTTGCCGTTGTCGGGGCGGGTCCGGCGGGCCTCGCAGCGGCCGCAGCCGCCGCCGAGGGCGGTGCCCGGGTCGCGGTGATCGACTCCGCTGAGCAGCCCGGCGGCCAGTACTGGCGGCACCGGTCCGAGGCCGCGGGGGTCACCGACGGCGGCGAGTACCACCACGGATGGCAGGAATACCTCTCCCTCCGCGCCCGCTTCGACGCCGGCATCGCGGCTGGCACGATCCACTACTTCGCCTCGACCTCAGTCTGGATGGCACGGGCACTCTCTGCGGCTCCCGAGACCGGCTTCGCGCTCGAGCTCGCCCCCGCTCACGGCGGGGGTCGGAGCGCGGTGCCGTCGCTTCGGGCCGCAACGCTCGTGCTCGCGACCGGCGGCTACGACCGGCAGCTCCCCGTGCCAGGCTGGCAGCTCCCCGGCGTCATGGCCGCGGGCGGCATTCAGGCCTTCGTGAAGCAGAACGGCATGCTCCCGGGCAAGCGCTTCGTCATCGCGGGAACCGGCCCCTTCCTGCTCCCCGTCGCCGCAAACATCACGCAGGCGGGCGGATCGGTTGCGGCCGTGCTCGAGTCTGCGTCGCTCATGGGCTGGATCCCCCGCGCGCACCGCGCAGCCGGAGTCCCCTCCAAAGCACTCGAGGGCGCAGGCTATGTCGCGGCATTCGTGAAGCATCGCGTGCCCTACCGGATCCGCACAGTCATCACCGAGATCCTCGGCACCGACCACGTCACCGGCGTCCGCACCGCGAAGGTTCGTGCCGACGGGGCAATCGTCTCGGGCAGCGAGCGCGAGATCACCGGTATCGACGGCGTCGGCCTCGGCTGGGGCTTCACGCCGCAGCTCGAACTCCCAGTGCAGCTCGGCGTGCAGACCCGCGTTGACGTCGACGGCTCGCTCGTCGGCGTCGTCGACGAGGTCGGCCGCTCCTCCGTTTCCGGCTTGTTCCTCGCGGGAGAGGTCACCGGCGTCGGCGGAGCTCCGCTGTCGGTGCTCGAGGGTGAGATCGCAGGCCGCGCGGCCGCGGGAGACGCCACCGGCAGCGCCACCTCGGTCACGGGCGCTGAGCGGCGAACGCTCGCCCGCAACCGATCCTTCGCCGAAGCAATGCACCTCGCGCACCCCGTGCCCGCAGGCTGGGCGGATCGCCTCACCCCCGACACCACCGTGTGCCGCTGCGAGGAGGTGACCGCGGGCGAGATCGGGCACGCCCACGACGACCTCGCCGCGCACGACCTCCGCACCGAGAAGGGCCTCACCCGTGCAGGAATGGGCTGGTGTCAGGGGCGCGTCTGCGGCTTCGCGGTGTCGTGCCTCTCTGCCGGGGCCGGCGCTGTCGGCGGGCCTGCCTCGCCAGCTGCTGACGATGCCCGGGCATCACTGGCTCAGTCGGCAAAGCGGCCGCTCGCGCAGCCGCTCCCCCTCAGCGCACTGCTCGACCTGGAGTAGGGCGCGCGATCCGCGCCCGCCCTGCCCCTGCGCCCCTCTCCTCCCTTCCCTCCGCTTCCCCTTCCCCTCACGGGCGCTCAAAGGACATGCTTTCGGCGAAACGACATCTGTTTGACCGAAAAACTGATGTCCGTTCGCTGAAAACATGCCCTTTGAGCGACGGGGCAGGGGCGGGGCGCAGCCCAGCGCTACGCGCCCAGGTAGGCCTCGATGACGCGGGGATCCTCGGCCAGCTCCGACGCTGGGCCCTGGAGGGTGACGCGCCCCGACTCGAGCACGTAGGCGCGGTCGGCGATCTTCAGCGCCGCCTTCGCGTTCTGCTCGACGAGCAGCACGGTCGTGCCCTCCTGGTTCACCGCCCGAATGATGTCCATCACCTGCTTCACGATGAGCGGCGCGAGACCCATCGAGGGCTCATCAAGCAGCAACAGCTGCGGCCCGCCGACGAGCGCACGCCCGAGCGCGAGCATCTGCTGCTCGCCGCCCGAGAGCGTTCCGCCCTGCTGGTCGCGCCGCTCGGCAAGCCGGGGCATGAGCTCGTAGGCGTGGTCGGCGCGCGAGGCGATGAGCTTCTGGTCTTTCACCAGGTATCCGCCGAGCAGCAGGTTCTCGTGCACCGACATCGTGGAGAAGATCCGCCGCCCCTCAGGAATGTGCAGCAGCCCCGCCCCCACCATGTCCCAGGGCTGCAGCTTGGTGAGATCCTTGTCCCCCCAGGTCACGCTGCCACTCTTCGCGCGGACGAGGCCCGAGATCATCGACAGCGTCGACGTCTTCCCAGCCCCGTTGTTGCCGAGCAGCGACACGATCTCGCCGTCGTTCACCTCAAGGCTGAGGTTGCGCAGCGCATGAACCCGGTTGTAGTAGAGCTCAACGTTTTCGAGTACGAGCTTGCTCATTCCTCTTCCTCTCCGAGGTAGGCGGCGATAACCAACGGGTTGTTCTTGACCTGTTCAGGCGTCCCGTCGGCGATCTCTTTGCCGTAGTTCAGCACGACGACACGCTCCGAAATCTCCATGACGAGGCCCATATCGTGCTCAATGAGTACGATGCTCACGCCGAGATCGCGGATGCGGCGAATGAGCCCCATGAGCTCATTCTTCTCGTTGTGATTCAGGCCCGCACCGGGCTCGTCGAGCAGCAGCAGCTTCGGCTGCGTCGCGAGCGCCCTCGCGATCTCGACCCGGCGCTGCTCACCGTAGGGCAGCTGCGAGACGAGCAGTTCGTCGTCGGCCCGGAAGCCCACGAAGTCGAGCCAGCCGCGAGCATCCTCCGTGCACTGCGCCTCGCTGCGCTTGTAGCGGGGCGTGTGCAGCATGGCGTCGAAGACGTTCTGAGCAAGGTGCGAGTGCATCCCCGTCTTCACGTTTTCGAGCACGGTCATGTCGGAGAACAGCCGCACGTTTTGGAAGGTGCGCGCCATACCCCGGTTGGTGATGTACGACGGCTTCTTTCGGGTCACCGACTCGCCATCGAAGATGACGTCGCCCTCGTTGGGCCGGTAGAAGCCTGAGATGCAGTTGAAGGCGCTCGTCTTCCCAGCCCCGTTGGGGCCGATCACGGAGACAATCTCGCCCTCGTGCACCGAGAAACTCAGGCCCGCGACCGCCTTGATGCCACCGAACGAGACCGCGAGGCCTTGAACGTCGAGCAGCAGCGGCCGGGAGTCGGGCGGCGCGGTGCTGCCTCCGGCCACGGGGGCAGGTGTCTGGATCGTGTTCATCGCTTCCCCTCTTCGTCGTCAGCGGTCGCAGCGGGGGCGTCTGACCCCTCGTAGACCTCACCCTCGTAGTCGTCGTCGACGCCCACGACGCCGACGGCCGCTGTCGGTGGGATCTCGGGGATCTCACGCTTCTTCAGGAACGGCAGCACGGCGTTCGCCGGCCAGATGCCCTGCGGCCTGAAGATCATCGCGACCACCAGGAGCACGCCGAACAGCAGGAAGCGCCACTCGGAGAACTCGCGCAGGAATTCGGGCGCGAGCGACACGAACAGCGCGCCGATGATGACGCCGGGGGTGGATCCCATACCGCCAAGCACCACGGCCATGAGCACGAGTGCCGAGTACAAGAACTCGAAGCTGTTCGGCGAGATCGCGGAGAGGTGCCCCGCCATGAGCGTGCCCGCGAAGCCGCCCCAGACCGCACCGATAATGTATGCGGCGAGCTTCGTCGTGTAGCCGTTGATGCCCATTGCTTCGCTGACGTCTTCGTCGTCGCGAACCGACTTCCACGCCCTACCGAGTTTGCCCTTGCCGAGGCGGGCGACGGCGACGACCGCGAGGCCGATGCCGACGATGAGCACGAAGTAGTAGAAGAGAATCTTCGGGCCGAAGTGGATGCCGCCGATGTCGAGGCCGTCTGCGAACGACCAGCCGAAGAACGACCAGGTCGGAATACCGTGGATGCCCGAGGGGCCGCCGGTGATTTTCAGGTTGTTCGCGGTGATGCGGATGATCTCGCCGAAGCCGAGGGTGACGATCGCGAGATAGTCGGAGCGGAGCCTGAGCGTCGGGCCGCCGATCACGATGCCCGCGATGATGCAGGCGATGACCACGAACGGGATCGTCTCGAGCATCGACAGCCCGAACTGGGTTGTGAGGATCCCGCTCGTATATGCCCCGACCGCCATGAAGGCGATGTAGCCGAGGTCGAGCAGGCCGGCGTAGCCGACGACGACGTTGAGTCCCATCGCGAGCACGATGTAGATCATTGCCGAGGTGAGGATCGAGATGAGATACGGCGTCGCCGAGATGAACGGCAGCACGAGGGCTGCAACAAACAGGACCGCGCCGACGATCTTCATGAACCGCTCGGGTGCGAGCAGCCCGGTGACCGGGGCAGGTCGCTGGATGAATGGCTTCGGCGCTACGAGGCGCGGAACAGATGTTTTCTTCATGCGGATCACACCCTCTCAACCACCCGCTCACCGAGCAAGCCGGTGGGGCGGAACACGAGGAACAGAATGAGGAAGCCGAATGCGAAGACGTCGCGCCACTGGCCGCCGAACCACGAGGTGCCGAACGACTCGAGCAGACCGAGCACGATCCCTCCGAGCATCGCACCGTAGAGGTTTCCGATGCCGCCGATTACGGCGGCCGTGAAGGCCTTCAACCCGATCACAAACCCCATGAGGAAGTCGATGGTGCCGTAGTACGCGGCGGCCATCACTCCCGCGGCACCGGCGAGCGCCGAGCCGATGAAGAACGTGCGTGAGATGACGCGGTTCACGTTGACGCCCATGAGGAGGGCTGCCTTCTGGTCGAGGGCGATCGCGCGCATCGCGCGTCCCTCCCGCGAATGCATCACGTAGCGCTGCAGCGCGAACATAAGGATCGCCGCGACGAGCATCAGCACAATCTGTGGCATGGTGACGCGCGCGCCGAGGATCTCGAGCGGCTCGCCCTGGAGGCGAATCGGGAACACGAGGGGGCTTGCGCCGAAGATCTGTCGAACTGCGTACTCGAGTGTGAACGAGACGCCGACCGCGGTGATGAGGGCCGCAAGCCTGGGGCTCGTGCGGAGTGGGCGGTAGGCGATCCGCTCGATCGCGACGCCAATACCGCCGGTGAGCAGCATGGTGATGAGGAGCACGAGCAGGAGGATGGGGATCGAGCCGAGCCCGAAGAGCCCGGTGAAGCCGCCGAGCACGACGAATGCGAGGAAGGATCCGAGCATATACAGGTCGCCGTGGGCAAAGTTCAGCAGCTTGATGATGCCGTAAACCATGCTGTAGCCAAGGGCGACGAGAGCGTAGAACGAGCCAACGAAGAGCCCGTTCCAGATGAGTTGGAACACAGGTGAACCTCTCTGCGACGGTGAGGAGGGGTTGGTGGGTGAGGTGGCCGGCTAGGCAGCGCCGAGCCGGCCACCGAGAGTACCTAGGACAGGTCGTCGGAGAGGATGAACGCGCCCTTCTCACCCGTGGGCGAGACGATCACGAATCCGCCGCCCTCGCGAGAGCCGTCTTCAGCGAAGGTCAGGTCGCCCGAGAGCAGCGGGAAGCCCGACATTGCGCCCAGCGCCTTGTTCACTGCCTCGGCGTCGGTTCCGCCGGCCTCGCCCATCGCTTCGGCGATCACCTTGACTGCCTCGTAGGTCTGCATCGAGTAGGGGCCGGGGTCGGCCTTCGCGAGCTCGGTGTAGGCCGCGACCCACTTGTCGCCACCCTCGAGCATGTCGGGGGTGCGGGTGAAGGTGCCAAAGACGTTGTCGATGGCCGGGCCCGCGATTGCCGAGAGCTGCGCGTCAACCGAGCCGTCGCCCACGAGCACGATGCCGTCGTAACCCGACGAGCGGAGCTGGTCGATGAGCAGGCCGCCTGCCTGGTAGTAGCCGGTCCAGTAGATGAAGTCGGGGCTCACGCCCAGCACGCTGTTGATGTTCGCGGCGAAGTCCTTCTCATCGGGGTTCACCGATTCGCGCTTCACGATGTTCAGGTCGCCCGCCTGCTCCTCGAAGGAGTTGGCGAGGTCGACCGAGTAGTCGGTGTTGTCGTCGATGAGCACGACGTTCTTCGAGCCGAGCTTCTCTGCGTAGGCGATCGCGGCAGCTGCCTGCTGGGTGCCAGTGCCGTTGATGAGGAACGCGCCCTGGCCAACGAGCTTGGTGGAGTTCGCTGCGGGAATCACCATCGGCACTCCTGCCGCTTCAAAGACAGGAAGCGTGGGGAGCGTCGCGCCGGAGCAGTATCCGCCGACCGAAGCGTGCACGCCGGCACTCACCAGCTTGTTCGCTGCTGAAACGGCCTGGGTCGCATCGCAGCCGTCATCTTCGGTGACGAGTTCGAGGTCGCGCCCATCGACGCCACCGTCGGCATTGATTTCGTCGATCGCGAGCTGGGCACCGAACTTCATGTAATCGCCGAATGCGGCTTCAGAGCCGGAGAACGGTGCGAGCATGCCGAGCTTGATCGGCCCATCGCTCGATCCACCGCCGTCCCCGCCCGCGAGCCCGCCGGAGCACCCCGAGAGCACCAGGGCCGCAGCCGCGGCGATTGCGCCGAGGGTTGCAAGCCGTTTTCCGCCAGAGTGTGCACGTGAAATCATTGACGATTCCTTTCAATCATTCATCGTTGAATAATGGGCGGGCGATGCATTTGGTGGAGCGAGACCGTCGTTGGTCAGTGGTCGCGACACCTGCAGGAGCCCGTCAGTGCAATGTTACTGATTGCGTGCGGGAGTGCAATTGAAATAGGTCACGATTCCGACACGGTCTCGTGATCTCCGCGGAATTCCCGGTTGAGGCCTTCCCTTCCTGATCGACCCTATTAATCCAAACCGAGTGTTCCGAAGGCCGAAAACGGGGCGGAATGGAATACACGGGGCATGCAGGACGACGGTGCTTGGGCAGGCAGAGGGTGCATTCCTGGACCCACGCACGCTCCGCGACAAACCGCGACCGTGAGCAGGCGGGCGCGAGGCGTTGGCCCCCAGGCGCGGGCTGCCGATCTCACTGGCTGTTCGCGGTTGGAGGGTGTAGCTGCGCTGGTGCGCGGGAGGGCATGCTTTCAGCGAGCGGACATCACTTCCACCGCAAAAGTGATGTCCGGTCGCTGAGGACATATCCGTTTGGCGCGGGGCACGGCGGCAGGGGCAGAGCCGGCGGCAGCGGCAGCGGCCCGAAGGCTGGCTAGTCCACGGACCGGAGTCGAACCTCGAGTGTGCCAATAATGAGCACCTCTGTCGCCTCGACCGGCTGCCCCGGGGTCAGCTCGCGCTGGTTCCCGGCGGCGTCGATCGTGAAGACCCCGTTCGTCGAGTTGAGGTCTTCGATCGTCCAGCTCGCATCCGTGAGCCGCAGCCTTGCGTGCGATTTCGACAGCGTGCGCGTCACGTCGGGCACCACGAGCACCTCGGTGCCGGCGAGCGCTACAGGCTTGCGGCCCACAATAACGTCGTCGGAAGCAAGCTCGAGCTGCTCCCCATCTGGAAGCTCGAGAACCCATCGTTGGCGACGGGCCACAACGACTGTCCGGTCGAAATCGTCGTCCTCGGGTTCGTTGTCGTCCTCGTCGGCGAAACCGCCGGGTGCGGGCGGCGGGGCGATCGGGCCGCCCAACAGGCTGGCGACGCTGAAACCGGAGTCACGAGCTGCCTCGGCCACAGGGGCCCTCACCGCGTCGGCAGGCGCAACAGGAGTCTCCCGCGGTGCTTCGTCCACAGGATCACCCCAGACGTCAACGGCCGCATCTTCGGAGGGGTCTGCAAGCGGCTGCTCCGCGGCGTCCGCGGGAGAACCGGCGACGTGCTCGACGGGGAAGTCCACGGCAGGCGCTTCCGAGCGCTCCGCTGCTACGGCGGCCGCAAGGTCGATATCGACGGCCGACACTGAAGTCGGTGCGGGCTCCGGACTGCCGGCGGCAACCTGCGCGGCGGCCGGCGCGGGCGTCGACTCAGCAGGCGCCGGATCGGCAGCGGGGGCCGGATCGGCAGCGGTCGGTGCTGGATCGGCAGCTGCCAGAGCCTCAGACGCTCGAACCTCAGCAGCTCGAACCTCAGCAGCCGAAGCCGCAGCAGCCGGCGCGGTCAGGCCTGCTGCCGGAGCGGGATTCACCGGGTTGGCAGCAGCCGGAACCTCGGTGACCGGCACCGCGGCGTCCTCGGGCTTCGCCGGGTCCGCTTGGGCCGCCTTCGTGTCGACTGGAAGTGGTGCTGGCTGCGGCCAGGAGAAGGGCCGCGAGTCGAAGTTGCTGCCGAATGACGCCTCGCGCGACGGGAGCTGCTCGCTCGCGAGGCGCTGGAAGTTGCCCTCCGTCGTGTTGCTCAGCCCCCACTGGTTGCGCTGAGGCAGAGCCGGCGCTGCCGGTACCGCAGGGGTGGCCGGAGCGGCAGTCGCTGCCGGAGTCACAGGGGTCTGGGGCGGGCCTGCGGGAGCGCTACCCGCACCGACGCCGGCAGCGTCACCACTGGCTACGGTCGGAGCGGGAAACCCACCGGGATGCAGCGGCGTCGAGGCCGGGCGCGCGGCGGGCGACTGTGCGGGGCCCGCGGGGGCCCCTGATCCGCCGGGACGACCGGTGAACGCAGAGGGTGCCGAGGGTGCCGAGGGTGCCGTAGCCCCAGTCGAGGCAGCACCCGAAACAGAGGCAGCACCCGAATGAGGGGCAGCGCCCGCAGCAGGCGCAGAGCCTGCGCCCGCGCGCTGCGGCACCGGCGGCATGCCGTGCGTCTGCTGCACGGGAGTCGTCTCGGGCAGCAGCGGGTACACCTGACCGTCGGGTCCGTATTCGACGAGCCCATGTCCCGCACCGCCAGGCTGGCCGAAGCCAGCATGGCCACCGCCAGTGGCGTAGCCGCGATCCTGCAGTCGGGTTCCGAGCAGCGTCGCCCACATCGGCGGAACCAGCGCGCCGAGGACCGTCATCCCGGTGGTCTCGTCGTGTTCCTGGTTAATACGGTGGATAGCCATGATCGACATCACCACAGTGATGATGTTCAGGCCCGGAATCAGGCCGACGACGGCAGTCCAACCGGGCAGGCCGCCGCGTTCGATGAGTCGCCACTGGTTCCAGACTGGGATCCAGCCGTGCGCCGCTGGCAGCCCCAGGTACGGGAAGAGGCGCGCGAGCGACCACAGGTACCAAATGTAGACGCCGATACCGACGAACGACCAGATGCCGATGAGGGCGAGAATTGGTCCGCCAAATCCGCCGTATCCCATATCGTTCGTCATGAAGTCCTCACTTTGCGCAGCCTCGTGTTGCTGTACCAAAGGTACCGTGACTTTTCACGACGGCACTATTCGGGCGCTTCGCAATCGAGGGCGTAGCTGCTTCCGGCATTGGCGAGGAATCGTGAGTCGAGCGATGTCCCCCGCCTCACTGGCAGGCCACAACCGCCAGGCCCGACGAACGCCCATGGGGAGCTGCGAAACCTACACGCCCCGGGCCCGGCCTCGCAGCGAAGCAAGCCCACCCTGAATAGCGCTCAGCAGATATGTCCTCAGCGAAGTCAGGAGTGATTGGCAGCAAAAAAGCCATGACCTCGCTGAGGTCATGGCTTTTGAGCGCTCCGCATGGCTGAGGGATACACCTTACAATTGAGCAGGGCCAGTGTTTGGGCCCCGCGCGCGGGGAGACTGGCGGGCTGTGCGCCGAGTTACGGGCGCAGCAGGGTGGTGAGCACCCACCACAGCCCGACGCCGGCGACCACCGGGACGACGAGCGCTCCCGCCCAGGCCAGAGCGCTGAAACGCCGGTTCAGGCGCGAGAGCGAGGGAAGTCCGTCACGGGGAGCCGCGGGCAGCGCGTACCCGGCGGGCGGAGCGCCGATTGCTCGTCCCAGCTCGCTCGACCGCACGCTGTGGGCAAAGCTCTCGCTGCGTGCGCCGTAAACGACGGGCATCCCGCCGCGCACACCACCGCGCGGCAGCGCCGCATCCTCGATGGGGAAGGGGGCTGCCGGTGCGCGCCGCTTCTTATCGAGCGGGTTCTTGAAGAGCAGCTTCGCGAGTTCTGGCGGGATCTCTTCGTGTTCAATCACCGGCGCCCCCACCTGAGAGGAGGTGGTGCTCGCGGAGGTGCCGTCGGCGTGCGCCGCCTCAGGCGGCCGGCGCTTCACCGGCTGCAGTACGGGGATCGTTGCCTCAGGCGCGGGGCCCTCCCCGGCACGCGCTGCGGGAATATCGGGCAGCTCCGGCAGTGCGTGCGACTCTGGCAGTGCCGGTAACGTCGGGGCCGGGGCACCTCGAACGGCAATGGTAGCGTCGCCCTTGCTCACGGCGATCGTCGCGTCGTCAACAGCGTCGGCGCTGCCGGCACTTCCGGCGCTTCCTGCACTGCCGGCACTGCCGGCACCGCCAGCACCGGTTACCTTCGCCCGATCCTCTCCGCTCACCGTCACTCTGCTCCGGCCTTTCGCCTGCGCGGAATCGTCACCGTGAGGGTGTCGTCGGTGTCGGTCTCAGCGAGCGAGGAGTGCTCGCCCGAGAGGTGCCACTCGGTTCCGCCGCCGATGGTGTCGACTACGATCACGGTGACGTTGTCGCGCCCTCCTGCGGCATTCGCCCGGCGCACGAGTTCTTCGGCAACCGCGTCGGCACGGCCGCCCATGGTGAGCGTTGCCCGGAGCTCCTCGTCGGTGAGCTCTGTGGTGAGGCCATCTGAGCAGATGAGCAGGCGCGCTCCGGTCTCGACTGGGAGGAGCCACGAGTCTGCCGTGGTGTCGGCTGAGCCGAGTGCGCGTGTGATGATGTTTCGCGGCGGCCTGGTGCCGAGAAAGCCCGGTTCGACCTCGTCGCGGAGCGAATGGTCAACGGTGAGCTGCTGCAGCTCGGCCCCGCGGTGCAGGTACACCCGCGAGTCTCCAACGTTGAGCACCAGCCAGGCGAGGTCGCCGTCGTTGTCGACGAGCACCGCGCCCGTGAGGGTACAGCCGGCCCCCTTCTCGCGGCCCGCGGCAACGCCGGAGACCGCGGTGCGCGCAGCATCAAGCGCCGCAGAGACCTCGGGAACGGTCGAGGGGCGGCCGGCCTCGAGGCGGCCGCGAAACGCTTCGATCGCAGCCTGGCTCGCGAGATCGCCAGCTTCGTGGCCACCCATGCCGTCGGCGACGAGGAATGTTGGGGATTGCGCGAGAGCCGAATCCTCGTTCACGGCTCGCCGCTGACCAACATCGCTCACGACTGCATAGTCGAGTTCCACGCCACGCATCATTCGGGCGCCTCCTTCTGTCCACGGCGTCGCAGCGCATCGCGCCCGGTCGCCCATGTCACACTTCCGAACGAAGCGAATGAGAATCGCGCCCGCGCCCGCTGCCACACACTACGATCATCCCACTGCTCAGCGATTCGGGCATCGACGATCTCCCAGAGCGTAGCGGCCGTCTCCTCGCTGATGCCCTCATGAGAGTAGACGGCCTGGTCAACGGTCCAGGCGATCCAGTCGCCGTCAGCCACCTCGAGTTCGCGCATGAGGTCGGTGCGGCTGGCCGCCACGGGCCGCCGCCCGGAGTCACGGTAGGCATCAAGGAGCTCATCCCAGGCGGCGAGCGCCCGCGCCTCAGGGGTGGTCAGCCCTCGCCGGGCCCGCAAGCGGAGTCGTTTCGTGACGGGCACGAACAGCAGCAGCATGGCAAGGAGCAGCACGCCGAGCAGGCTGAGCCCGATCACGCGCAGCACCGGCCAGAGCGCGTCAAGTCGGCCCGGCTCCGTCTCGCTCACCTCGCCGCTGTCATGGTCGGTCATGCCGACGGGCGGATCGCTCTCGCTCGCGTCGCGATCCTCCGGCTGCGTCGGGAACTCGGGCAGCTGCTCACCCTTCTGCAGCAGTGTCGGGGGAATCGCGATCTGCGGGGAGACATCGAGCGGGGCCCACACCCCGTCGGCTCCCGCGGCCTCGACCCAGGCGGCGATGTGTTCGCCCGTGCACACCTCGGAACAGGCGGGTACGCCCGGCACCCCGGCATCGGTGCCGCCGAGTCGCACGCCCACGACGACCCGCGAGTCGAAGCCCATCGCCTGTGCGATGAGCGCGGCGGCGGCGGCGAACTGTTCGTCGTCACCGATGCCTGCGACGAGCATCGCCGCTGTGCTGCCGTCGCCTGCGGCGAGCTGCTGCTCCGATAGTTCTGCGAAGAGCTGTTCGAGCCGCGCGGCCGAGTGCCCGCCGGCGCTCGACACGAAACGGGTGCCGTGCTCGGCCGATAGCTCACGCAGCCACAGGTTCTCGCCGTCGCCGTCGGTGAGCGAGTGGCTGAGGTAGCCGCGCTCGCGCAGCCGTTCAACGGCGGTGGTGAGTCCGTCGCCGCTGTTCGGAAGCTGCTGGAGTTGCAGCCAACGGAGCAGCTCGGGGAAGGCGTCGGCGTCGAGCCTGGGGGTCTCAGTCGAGGGAGTCCGGTCGAGCACGGCGTCGTCAGACGCGTCCATCGTCACGCTGAAGCCGTCGCCCTCCCGCATGCCCCGGGCCGTCGGCACCGCGACGGCGCTGCCCGTCTCGCGGTTGAGGTAGAAGCTGTCGGCCAGGGCGCTCGCGCGCGGGCCGCTGAACTGCGGCGGTGCGGCGAGCGGCGGCGCGATCGGCACCCACACGTCTGCGTAGCCCTCGCGGATCTCCACGCTCACCTGGGTCGGTGCGGGGACGGGGCCGCCGCTCGGGAAGCGGGCGAAGCGCCCGGCCTGGGTGCCTGAGCCGGCGGTGAAGTCCACGCCGTCATACTCGGGGAGCACGGCAAGCCTGAGCCGTGGCGGCAGAGGATCCGCGGCCCCACTCGCCGTCGACACCGCGAACAGCTCGCTGCTGAACGCGTCATCGCGCTTCCAACCGCGGTAGGCGGCGAGCGGGCTCACGCGTTCTGAGACGACGAGCTCGGGGTCGATGACGTCACGCGGCACGGTTCGGGGGCCCTGCGTCGCGATCGGGGCGACTACGAGAGCAGCTCCGAGCGCGGCGACCACGGTGAGGGCGCCGATGGTTCCGCGCACCAGCGAATTCCGGCGGACGGCACGTCGCCCCGATAGCGAGCGCGCAGCAGGAGGTGCGCCCGGGCCCGGCCCATCGGCGCCAGCGGGCTGGGGGGACGGGGTGTCCAGTGCCGCGTCCGCGAGCCGTCCGCGGCGGAGCGCGGCTCGCCGCTTGCGCCCGGACGACCAGGCGACCCACGTGGCGGCAGCGCCGAACGCGGCAATCCAGAGCGCCAGTTCGCGCGGCGCGGCAATGCTCAGCCCACCGGCGCGCAGTGGGGCGCTCACGGCGGACGATCCGAACACCGTGCCGAAGAGCACGGGCAGCACGACGCCGATTCCCGCGAGGGGTGCCCACCTGCCGCCCCTGAGCATGAGCGCTGCGGCCACTGCGACCGAGACGAAGACGACGACGAGGAACGGCACGAGCACGGTCTGGTAGCTGCCGAGCGGCAACGAGAGTGTGAGCAGCTGCTTCCAGCCGAGAGCGATTGCTGCGACCCCGTCACCGAAACCGCGCAGCCACTCACGCGGGCCGCCCGCGAGCGCGCCGGGGACACCGAGCGGGAGCACTGCCGCGAGCAGCAGGGCGGCGAGCAGGGCGAGTGTGAGCGACCCCCAGCGCCGCCGGGTTCCGATCCGCACCCCGCACAGCGCGAGCGCTGCCCCGACGCCGGCGACGATCCACAGCTGGCCGGTCTCGTAGATGGGCCAGGCGGCGAGCACCGCCAGCACGGGAATGGGAATGAGGAGGAGGATCGCGGCGAGGAATGGTGCAACCCGGCCCTGCGCCCCCTCTGGCCCCGCGCTCATACGAGCCCTCCGCGTAGCAGCAGTTGTGGCAGGTCGCTCAGCGCGCCGACGGTGAGCAGCCAGGTTCCGTCGATGAGCTGCGCGGCCGGGTCCGCGAGCCGCTCGCAGCGCACCGCGACCACCGCGACGTCGGGCGGGAAGGCGACGGCCGCGCGACGCAGCCGAGAGGTATCGGGGCCGGATCCGGTGACGAGCGTCACGACCGACAGCGGCCGCCGGGACTCTGCGAGGGCGCGGGTGAGCCGCTCGATCGGGCGCGCCTCCTCGGCGGCCTCGAGTTCGGCCCAGGCGTCAAGCAGCTGCTGCGGGGTCCCCGACGGAAGCTCCTCGAGCCCGTCAATGCTCGGGCGCAGCCGCCCCGGGGCCCAGGCGGAGGCAACGAAGCGCTCGCGCCCCTCGCGCACGGCCTGCAGCGCGACCGAGGCGGCGACGCTCACGCCGAGCTCAAACTCCTCGTCGCTCGCGTACTCCGCCCGGTTCGCGTCGAACAGCACCGCGGCACGGGCCGTCTGCGACTCCTCGTACTGCCGCACCATCAGGGTGCCGGTCTTCGCGGTCGACTTCCAGTGCACATGCCTGAAGGCGTCGCCGCGTACGTATTCGCGCACCGCGTGGAACGAGAGGTCGGAGTCGGTCAGCCGGCGGCTCGCCGCGCCCTCGAGGTCGCGCACGAGGCCAGCGGACGCGGGTGGAAGCGTGACGGTTTTCGGGTGCACGTGCACCAGGTGCCTGTCGCGCCAGGTCACCTCGCGGTGAAACAGGTTGAGCGGATCGCGCCGGGCGAGGGTGACAGGCCCGACCTCGACGACACCCCGCTGATCAGCGGCGACCGGCACGGGGATCAGCGTGCGGCCACGACCCGCGATGAACGGGACGGGGATCTCCCGCAGCGCATCTCCGACGGGCAGCTCGGCGGTCGCCGGCAGTGCGGGGCGTGCACCCGAGTTTTCGATGTCGATGCCGAGCTGCACTGCCCCGCCGACGACGACCCGTTTCCGGTCGACCGTGAGCCTGATGAGGTACGCGCGGCTCCCGAGCAGAAACGGCAGCGCCACGAGCAACACGATCGCCGCGGCGATCGCCACGAACCAGGCCTCGACCCACCCGAGCGTCGCGCCGAGGGTCGCCGCAAGCAGCACGATCCCGAGCACGAACCAGCCCGTTGGCGTGACCGTCTGCAGCCAGCGCCGCCAGGTGCGCAGCAGCCGCATGCGGTTGCGCCGCCACCACCTGCGGGCGCGGGTGCGCTGGGTGCGCGCGCGGCCCGTGCCGGTGTCGCCCCAGCGCGTCGTGCCGGAGGTACGGCTCGCCGTACCCGTTCCCCAGTCGGGTGCCCGGGAAGTGTGCTGGCTCACGCGGTGCCGTTCTCCTGCGGAACGGGGATGTCGAGGAGCACGCGGCCGATAACGTCGATCGCGCTCACCCCATCAAACTCGGCCTCTGGCTCGAGCACGATGCGGTGCGCGAGCGTGGTGAGGGCCAGGTCTCTGATGTCGTCGGGCACGACATAGTGTCGCCCGTTCGCTGCGGCCCACGCGCTCGCGAGCCGCACCAGCGCAATCGCTCCACGCACGCTCGCGCCGAGCCGCACGTCGCTCGCACGCCTCGTCGCCTCGACGATCCGCACCGCGTAGTCGGCGACGATCGGGCTCACGTGCACTCGCTGCACGAGGCCCTGCGCCTGCGCGATCATCTCGGTCGTCACGACCGGTTCGATCTGTTTCGCTCGGCCGCGGTCTCCGAGGAGAATGCGTGCCATCGCTGCGTCGTCTGGATAGCCCACCGAGGTCTTGATCATGAACCGGTCGAGCTGGGCCTCGGGCAGCCGGTAGGTGCCCGCCTGCTCGATCGGGTTTTGCGTCGCGATCACGAGGAACGGCGAGCCGACGTCGTGACTCTTCCCGTCGACGGTGACGTGCCCCTCTTCCATGACTTCGAGCAGCGCGGACTGTGTCTTCGGGCTGGCACGGTTGATCTCGTCGGCGAGCACAACGTTGGCGAAGACCGGGCCGGCGTGGAACTCAAACACGCCCGCCCGCTGGTCGAACACGGACACACCGGTGATGTCACCGGGCAGCAGGTCAGGGGTGAACTGGATGCGTGTCGAGGTGCCCTGGATCACCTGGCCGAGCGCACGCGCGAGCGCCGTTTTGCCCGTTCCCGGCACGTCCTCCAGCAGCACGTGGCCGCCGGCGAGCACGCTCGCGAGCACGAGCTCGATGACTCGCCGTTTGCCGTGAATGACCTGCTCGATCGCGCCTGCGCTCGCGTCGAACACCCGAGCGACCCACTGCGCCTGCTCGGCGGTCATCGCCTTCGCCCGCTCGGGCTGGGAAGAGGTTTCGCTGCTCATCGGTTCCTTCGGTGGGTACTGGCCTGGTGGTCTGGGACTGCGGATCTGGAGGGCGGGTCTGTGACTGGGGGTCTGGATTGCGGAGTTGCTGAGTTGCTGAGTTGCTCGGCTGCTTGGCAGTTTAGGGGGCCGGTGGAGGATCGCCCGGCACTGCTTCCCCCGGCGGCCCACAGGCGGTGCCCTGGAGTGTGAGCGAGTTCAGGCTCTCGAACGCGCCGTTCCAGGTGAGCGTAACGGCTCCGGTCTCCGAACCGGTAACGCTCACAGAGTCGCGCGCGGCCGCGGAGACCTCGACGACCGCTCTCGCGTCGCCGACCGGCACACAGGAGTCGGTGAGTGCGGCGCGCACAATCGTCGGCGCACCGGCCGGTTCGATCACCGTCGGATCCGAGCAGAGCGCTCTGCCGCCTCCGGGGAGGCACTGGCGCACCGAGAGCTCTCCGACATAGCCCAGCTCGTGGACGGGGCCAGCGACCCGTTCCCCGTCGACGTAGTAGCGCAGCTCAAGGCCGGGCAGCACTTCGGGGCTCGCCTCGTACGCCACGACGTACTCGCCGACCCTGCTGCCCGCGCCACGCGGATCCGGGTCGATCAAGAAGCTCAGGGGGCCGGCGATTACCGGCGGCTTCTCGCCGCGCAGCACGATGGGGCTGCCGCTCGCGATCTCGCTGCTCGCCACACCGACGCTGTTTTTCACGCACACGCGCACGGCGTAGCTTTGGAAGTCATCAAGCCCGGTGAACAGCTTCGTGGATTCAGCCGGGTAGCCCGCGGGGTCGTTCGAACAGGCCGCGGGGGTCTGGCCTGCGGGCACGGGCGTCGAGAAGGTGTAGCCGAGGCTCGATGCCGGGGCGAAGTTCGCCCCCGCTCCGGTCGCAGACACGGTGAGCTGTCCCTTTGCCGCCGAGCTGAGCTGGGGGCTGCCGACGCTCGGGAGCCCCGCGACCGTCACTGGAACGGTCAGCGCGTTCGCGGCCGGTGGCGCGCCGTTGGGTGGCGCGAATCGGCTCTGCGGCACCACCGTGAAGGTCTGGTTGCCCACGCCCGCGGCAATCGATCCCGACGCGTTTGATCCGTCGAACACCTCCGTGGATCCACCGGCCGACACGCTGTACCTCGCCACGTCGGATCCGCCTGCCAGGCTGAACTCGACTCGGCCCGTCGACGCCGTGATTCCGGGGCCGCCGACGCTTTCCAGCTTCGTGACGGTGGGGGCCTCGGGGCTCTTGTAGGCCCACGCGGTTGCGGCGGAGCTCGGATCGGAGGTGCCGACGCCGTTGACGGCCCGCGCGGTGAACGTGTGCTGCGCGCCGTTCTCGAGGCCCGACACGACGCACTGGTAGCTTGCAGGCCCGGCTGGCACGCACGAGCTCGATCCGGCTCCCGAAACTTCGACCCCGGTGATCGCGGGGTGCGCGCTCTGGGCGGCGCCCAGCTCGGCAACGAAGGTGACGCTCGAGCCCGTGTAGCTCTGCAGGCTCAGGCTCGCGGGCGCGCGCGGCACGCCCTGCGCGTCGAGTTCGATACTCCCCTCGCCGAGCCGGCCCTGCGCGTCGCGCACGGTGAAGCCGACGGTGCAGCGGCCACCGGGGCCGCGGCTATCGGGCCAGGTCACAGCCACGCCCCGCTCGTCCGCCTTCGTCACGGTGCCGAAGCTGCACGCGGCGGCGCTCACGGTCTCAAGCTTCAGGCCGCCGCCGCGCTTGCCTGCGAAGGGGTCGTATTCTCCCGCCGCGCCGATCACGTCGACCGCGCAGTCGGAGCCGACGGTGCAGCTGAGGTTGATCGTGCCGCCCCGCGGCTGCTCGCGCGGCGCATCGCCGACGCGGAGGGTGAGCGGAGCGGCTGATTCGCCAGCTCCGGCCACTGAAATGCTCACGTTCTCCTGGCGTCCCGGCGTAGCGTCGGCGCTGGCGGCAACGGTGAGGGTTGACCCCGACTGCTGCACGTCGAACGAGGCTCCCCCGCCACTCGCCGTGAACCGGAGCTTCGCGGCGTCGCCAGCGCGGTTGCCCTGCCACTGCACCATGTCAGTCAGTTCGATCGTCTCTGTCTCGCCCGGCGGCACCGTCCGGGTGAGCGCACCAAGTTGCGCGATCGGGGCCCGCGGCACGATCTCGACGGGGATCGGCAGCAGTGTCCACGCCTTCTGCCCGACGAGCCTGACACTCACCATGCAGGAGTCGTTCCACGGCGCTTCGCTGCCGGCCTCATATCGGATGCCGTCTGCCGAGATCGCGGAGCAGCTCGCCTGCGAGCGCCCGACTGGGAACGCGTGTTGTGCGAGTTCGACTCGGTCGCTCGCGGTGACGTCGAGCAGCGTGTTCAGGCTCGCCTCTACGGTCTTGTTCTCGTCGACCGTGAGCGGGCTGAGCCCCGGCTTCAGGGTGATGCGCAGCTCATCGAGCGGCGGAATGATGAGGAAGCCGAAGCTCGACACCTCAGCGCCCGAGGGGTCGCGCCCGGAGAGTTCGAAGGCCACGAGGTCGCCGTCTGGGTTGTACTCGCCCGTGATCGAGTTTCCGCTCACACGGTATCCGCCGGAGTTGCCTTCCCAGAGCGAGAGCTTGAGTGCCGCGGGGTCACCGGCGGCCCACCGCACCTTGTCGGTGATGACGTCGACGCCACCCTGGGCGAGCTCGCTGCGCTCACGAACGTTGAGCACCGTGTCGGTGATGCGCGGGGCCTGCGCTCCGACGCGCTCCGAGGTTTGGGCGAGTAACAGGCCTTCGGCCGTACTCGAAGACACCGAAGACTTCACGGTGTAGCGGTATGAGATCGTGCCGAGCTCGTCACCCGGTGCGATCGCGACGACGCCCTTGGAGAGCTGCGCGAGGTTCAGCCGTTTCTTCGCGCGTTGGAAGTCGGGGTGGGCCTCCCCGCCAGGGAGGTTCGGCACCACGGAGACAATCTCCAGGGTGCCGTGCGCGGGGTCGATGTCGTTGTCGAGCGGGCGCACCGCAACCTCTTCGCCGGAGCCGCGCACCAGTCGCACGTAGTCGCTCGACGCGATCGGTGCCCCCGAGTCTTCGGTTGCTGGGCTCACGATGATCCGCAGCGTCCCGGTTCCCGTGCCCCCCTCGCCGTCGCGCACCGTGTACGGCACGCTCGTCACGCCGGGAGCCGCCTGCCCTGAGGCGGCGACCTCGATCGCGGCTCCTGACGCCGAGAGGCTCGCGGTGAGCTGTGGATCGGAGATCGCATCGACTCCGATCAGCCGCACCCGGTCGCCGTCGGGGTCAACCCCAGACAGCGGCACATCGACCCGGGCGCGCTCGCCCGCAGCGATACGAGCGGTGAGCGTCGCAGGCTGAGGGTCTTGGTTCGCGCCCCGCGGTACCACCGTCACCGTCACGCTGCCGACGTCGCCGGCCTCCGGGTTCGAAGCGCCGTAGGTCGTGTAGCTCAGGCGGTAGGTGCCCGGCTCTTTCGGGGCGAGGTAGCGCAGGGTGCTCCCCGAGGCGAACGCGAGCTCGCCGTCGGCTCCCGATCCGGTCACTTCCGGGTGCAGGATGAGCCGTTCTCCGGGAGCCGCCACATCGTTGTCGAGCACGCGGATATCGACGACCGCGCCAGCACGAACACTCGCGGTATCGGCGACGGCGACTGCGCCCTTCGCCCCCGCTTCGGGCACCTGGAACACTGTCAGTCGGCCCTGCGCCTCGGCGGAGCCCTCGGTCACGGTAACGTCCACAGCGCCCACGCGGCCTGGCCCGCCGTCGGGCGTGCTGCCCGCAACTCGTACCTGCGAGTGCTCAATCACGTCGGCACGCAACTCGCCGTCCACGACGTTCGCAGCCGACACCGACACCGCGCGGGCCGCTCCGCCCGGAATAGCGTGCAAGATGTCCACGGTTGAATCTGCGAGCGGCCGCACGAATGCGCGCAGCGGGGGGAGCGTCAGCGGCGGCACCCCCGGCGTCGCCGTCACGCGGATCACGCCCGTGAACTCGCTCCCCGTCACCGTGTCACGGACGCCGAGCGAAAGCAGCGCCTCACCAGCCTCGGAGGCCGTGACCTCGATCCGTCCGGCGGCCGCCCGCGCAACCGCGGTCACCCGCTCCTCCCCCGACTGCACCGAGACGTCGATGAGCTGGAACGATCCCGAGCCACCCGCGACGCGCTCCAACGGCCGCAGCACCGTCGGATCCCCCACCCTCACGGTCGTCGCCATCGCCTGGAACTCGGCGACCGCGCCCGGCTGCACCGCGACGGACAGGTCGCGTGCCTGCTCCGCGCCGCGCCCGTCACGCACCGTGAGCCGCAGCATGAGTTCAGAAGCCCCGGCGTTCACATCGGTGTGACGCAGCGCAAGGCGACCATCGGCTGTGACAATCGCGGAGACCGGATCCTCTGGCCGCAGCGACTCCACCTCGGCGAGCATCATCGGATCCCCCTGCGGATCCACCCACCCCTCAAGAATCGGGTAGACGAGCGTGCCGCCCGGCGTGATCGGCGGCACCTCCCACACCCGCTGGCAGCCCTCGACCGGGCACCACTCCGGGGGCGTGTTCGCGTCGTCGGGGGCGACCGTGAGCGTCACCGTCGCGGCCTCGGACGCGAGCGCGCCATCGGTGATGCGATAACTGAAGCTCGCGCTCCCCGTCGCACCCGCCTGCGGCCGCACCATCAGCGACTGCCCGTCGGGCATCAGCTCCACCACGCCAAAATCCGGCGGCAGCGGCGATTCGCCGAGCGACTCCGGCACGATCGTGAGCACGTCGCGCTTGTTCGGGTCAAAGTCGTTGAGCAGCACCGGCAGCGGCGCGGGCTCGCCCTGCCGCACCCCGAAGGCATCGTCACGCGCGGTCGGCGGCACCTGCTCGGTGACCTCGTCGACCACGACGGTGCCCTGATCCTCTTTCGGGGGGTCAGAAATCGTCCACTGCGACAGCGGGATCAGCCTGCCCTCGGGCAGCGTCCACAGCATCCCACTGCGCGCCTCACCGAGCACCGCGCGGTCACCGTTCGTGTACACCACGGGAGCCACCTCGCCGAGATCGCGGGCCGACTCGTCAAAGCGCAACTCACGTGGCGTCTGCTGCGCTGAGTCCCAGAGCACACCGCTGTTCTGCCCGAGCCACGCCGCGTACCGGGTGCCATCGACCGAGCGCGGCTGCGCGGGCGTGCCTGTGGCCTCGGCAATGCGTTCGGGATCGCCCTGCGCCGGCACACGCCACAGCCCCGACGTGTCGGCGATAAGCGCTGCGGTGCCTCCGCCGGCTCCTTGCCCATCGCCCTCGCCGCTGGCCTGCAGCCTCGCGGCACCGGCAAGCTGCAGGGTGACGCTGTCGCCGCCCTCCCGCCAGAGCGTGCCCGAGTCGGTGTCGAGCAGCACCCAGTCGCCTGCAACGAGGGCGAACTGCGGCTCCGTCAGCCCGGTCACCGCGTCAGGAACCTGGGCGGCGCCACCAACAAAGTCGCCGCGCCGCGGGTCGAAGCGCCACACCGTACCGTCGGTGGCCGAGTAGAGCGCCGCCGTGCCATCGGGCGACAGCGCGATCGCGTCAACGCGCAGCCCGAGCTGATCGGGATCGGCCGCTCCGGCTGCTGCTGTCGCCGCGGCCTCCTCGGCGAGCGGGTCGATCCGCTGCAGCGACTGCAGCCGGGCCGCCAACTGCTCGGGGGAAGACACGTTGGCCCCGCCGCTGTCGGCACGGCCGTTATCGGCCCCGCCGCTATCGGCACCGAGGGTGCCGATGTAGACCGCGCCGGCCTCCGTGCGCAGCAGGAGGTGCTTGCCTGCCGCGAGCACCTCGCGGGTGCCGTCGGGCAGCCTGACGGGCTCGGCCGCGCCGGGGGTGGGGGGCTGGGTGGCGGCTGCGTCGGCGGCTGTCCCTGTGTCTGCTTCTGCGTCTGCTTCTGCATCTGTGTCTGCATCTGCGTCTGCTTCTGCGGGGGCCTCTTCCGCGGGATCGCCGTCGTGATCGGTGAGGTCCACCGTCCGGGCGCTGTCCACGGGCCATGCGCGGCCGTTGCCGTTTGTGAGCACGAGGCTCTCCGCGCCCAGCTGCACGACACCGCTCGGCTCAGATACCTTCCTCACGGTGTCGATCTCACCGGTCTCGGTGTTCACCCGCGCGTACTGGCCAGCATCGCGCGCAACCCACACGCTCGGCTCCTGGCGGGGCACCTCTTGCGCGTCAAATCCACTCGCGATGACCGCAATGGTGCCGACGAGCGCCGCGATCACGCCGCTCGCGATCCACCCGCGCGCCCGCGATCGCCTGCCGCGCTCACCAGGCGCGCTTCGCCCGGCGTGAGCGCTCCGGCCAGGCCGGGCCGCGAGTTTCGCGCGCCCAGGCTGCTTCGCCCGGCTTGGCCTACTCACCCTGAGCCCCCGACAACCGCCCAAATCACAGCGCCGACAATCGCGATCGCCGCGACTGCGATGCCTGCCCCGATGAGGCCTGCGCGAAGCGACGAGCCGCCCTGGCGGTCAAGCACGAGCCCGTCCTTGTCCGTTCCTCTGGCCTGAGCTCGCTGTTGGGCTCGGTGTTCGGCACGCGCCTCGGCCCGGGACACCCGATCCACACTCGACACAACGGGCCCGCGCGTGCCGACCGCGATGCTCTCGGTGCGGGGCAGCCACGCCTCAGAGACCACCTCCAGCGGTGTGACATCGAAGCCATAGCCGCGTTGCAGCTCCTGCAGCGCAGCCCCAAATTCGGCCATGGACGAGAACCTCGCCGCAGGGTCCAGCCGCAGCGCCCGCGACAGCACCTCGTCAAACGGCCCGTAGCCCTGTGCGCCGGGAATAGGCGGGTACACCGCCTTCATGATGCGCGCCGACAGCTTGGACCGTGAATTCTGGCTACGATCGGGGAGTTCAAACGGCGAGCGCCCCGCCGCGAACGAGTAGAGCGTCGCCCCCAGCGACCACACCTCGGTCGCCACCGAGCCACTCATCGACAGCCGCAGCACCTCGGGAGACGACCACGGGATCGACATCGCCACCTCGGCCTCCTCCGCCTGGCCGCGCTGCGTGACATAGGCGATCCCGAAGTCCGCGAGCACCGGTTTGCCGAGCGTTGTGAGCAACACGTTCGAGGGCTTAATGTCTCGGTGCAGCACCCCGGCGCGGTGCGCTGTTTCGAGCGCGCCTGCGATCCGCACCCCCGCATCGAGCACGTCGGCGAGCTGAGCCGGCTTGCCCTTCGTGAGCGCCCCCATCGACGCGGGGCAGTACTCCATGGCGATATAGGGGGAGCCGTCGAGCGAGATGCTCGCCTGGTGGATCGTGACGATCGACGGATGGCTCGCCAGCCGCGCCATCACGTCGGCCTCGCTCTCGAACACCTCGCGCATGCGCTCGGCCTCAGCCGTTCCGGCACCGCCGTCGAGCACTTTCACCGCGACGACACGACGCGGCATATCTTGTTCGTAGAGGTACACCCGCGCGAAACCGCCGGATCCGAGCGGGCGGACATAGGAGAACCCTGGGATCGCGGGCGGGCGCAGCTGCTTCCCATCACTCATGGCGCGCCAGCTTGCGTTACACGCTTGGAGGCGTCAAAAGTGGCGACGGACATGCAACCATCCTATGCAGTGACGCGCCCGGACACGCGCGCGCGGAAGCCTTGTGGATAACTCTGGACCGCGGCTGCTCACCACCACGGGGCCCCGTTCTCAGGCTTTGCCATGCCGACGCTCGGCCTTCCCTGCTCTCACTCTTGGCCTTCGCCACACTCACACTAGGTTGCCGCGAACCGAGCCCTCAGCATTTACCGAATATTCACACTGGGTGGTGTGCGCCGAGTGCCTCGCGGGGCTCCCGCGGCGTCCTCTCCGCCCCGATTAATTCAGACCGACCTTTCTGAGGGCCGCGAAGGGGTCGGAATGGATTAATCGGGGGTGGGAGGATGGAAGTGGGCGGGGTTTCTGGTGGGTTGCGCGCGAGCGAGGCTGCCGCGGCGTGTGCCCTCGACGGGGAGATGCTGATCGCTCAGCTTTGCCCCCCTGAAACACGAAGACTCCCCCCGGGATACCCGGAGGGAGTCTTCGTGTGTGCGCGGGACGAACCCGCGCGGCGACATTACATGTTCGATACGTCGAGCGGAATGCCAGGACCGAAGGTGGTCGAGACAGCGCCCTTGAGCACGTACTTGCCCTTTGCCGAAGCAGGCTTCAGACGGGTGATCTCGTCGAGAACCGACGCGATGTTGTCGTTGAGCTGCTCCTGCGAGAACGAAACCTTGCCCACGATGAAGTGCACGTTGGAGTGCTTGTCAACGCGGAACTCGATCTTGCCGCCCTTGATGTCGGTGACAGCCTTAGCGGTGTCCATCGTGACGGTGCCGGTCTTCGGGTTCGGCATGAGACCGCGGGGGCCCAGTACCTTACCGAGACGACCAACCTTGCCCATGAGCTCGGGGGTCGCGACAGCCGAATCGAAGTCAGTGTAGCCAGCGGCTACCTTCTCGATGAGCTCGTCGCCGCCGACCTCGTCTGCGCCAGCAGCGATAGCAGCCTCAGCTGCAGCGCCGTTTGCGAACACGATGACGCGTGCGGTCTTGCCGGTGCCGTGGGGAAGGTTCACGGTGCCGCGAACCATCTGATCGGCCTTACGGGGGTCCACGCCAAGACGAACTGCGACCTCAACGGTCGAGTCGGTCTTTGCCGAACCGGTCTCCTTCGCAAGGGCAACTGCCTCTGCGGGAGTGTAGAACTTGTCTGCCTGAATCTTCTCGGCAGCGGCGCGGTACGCCTTCGACTTCTGTGCCATGTTCGTACCCTTACTCGACCGTGATGCCCATGGAGCGAGCGGTGCCCGCGATGATCTTCGCTGCTGCGTCGATGTCGTTCGCGTTCAGGTCAGCCTGCTTCTGCTCGGCGATCTGACGAACCTGCTCAGCGGTAACCTTCGCAACCTTAACGGTGTGCGGGGTACCCGAACCCTTCTGCACGCCGGCTGCCTTCTTGAGGAGCTCAGCTGCGGGCGGGGTCTTCAGGACGAACGTGAACGAACGATCCTCGTAGACGGTGATCTCTACGGGAACGACGTTGCCACGCTGCGACTCGGTGGCCGCGTTGTACGCCTTGCAGAATTCCATGATGTTGACGCCGTGCTGACCCAGCGCAGGACCCACGGGGGGTGCCGGGTTGGCGGCGCCGGCTGCGATCTGAAGCTTGATCAGACCGGTAACCTTCTTGGCTTTTGCCATGATTGTTTCCTTTCGCCGAACGAATGCTTGTGCACTCGTTCTCCCGCCTCGCCGGCCGTTCCGGCGCGCGGTGATGTTCCGCCCGCGCGCGGGGCGCGAGCACAAACCTCAATAGCCTACCCGATACGCGCGGATCCCGCATCTTGAGCGAGCAGTGTTCACGAGGAACTTGCTGTGATTACTTGGAGCCGCCTATCGGATTTGAACCGATGACCTGTTCTTTACGAGGGAACTGCTCTACCCCTGAGCTAAGGCGGCCTGGCGCGGTTTGCACCGCACACAAGCGAAAACTCTAGCACGAAAGCGGAGGCTCGTTTGCACGCGCCGCGCGCCCCGCCGCGCCTACCTACAGGTCACGCCGCTTGCTGGCACCGTTCCGTCGATGAGGTAACTCTCGACAACATCGTTCACGCAGGCGTTTTGGCCGTAGGCCGTGTGCCCCTCGCCCTCGAAGCGCACGAGCACGCCGCTCTCGAGCTGCTCGGCCAGCGATTCGGCCCAGCGGTACGGGGTTGCCGGGTCACCCGTGGTTCCGACCACGAGAATCGGTGCGGCACCAGCCGCGCGCACGGGTGCCCGCTCCTCGGGCCCCTTGTGCGGCCAGCCAGCACACGACACGTCGCCGAAGCCCTGGAATCTGCCGATCGTCGGCGCGATTCGCTCAAGTTCTGCAGCCTGCTCGCGCATGCGCTCTGGGTCGACCTCGTTCGGGTAATCAAGGCAGTTGATCGCCTGGAACGCCTCGGTCGAGTTGTCGAGGTATTGCCCGTCCATCCGCCCGTAGTACGAGTCGGCAAGCGCGAACGCAACATCGGCGTCGCCCTCGGCAACGCTCGCGAACAGCTGGTTAAGGTAGCCCCAATTGGACTCGGCGTACAGCGGCGTGACGATCGCGGTGAGCATCGTCGACGTGGTGAGCACGCGGCCGTCAGAGGCCTCGAGCGCGGCGCGATCCACCTCGTCGAGCAGGTCACTGATCTTGCCCATCGCGAAATCGACGGAGCCACTCAGCGGGCAGTCCCGGGTCTCCAGGCAGGCAGTCACGAAGCTGCGCAGCGCGAGCTCGAAGCCGCGCGTCTGCTCACGAATCACATCGGCCTCGCTCGCGGTCGGGTCGAGCACACCGTCGAGCACCAGGCGGCCGGCCTGCTCCGGGAACATCTCGGCGTAGCGCGCCCCAATGTGGGTGCCGTAGGAGTAGCCGAGGTAGTTGAGCTGCGGATCCCCGACGATCTGCCTGAGCATGTCGAGATCTCGCACAGTCGACACCGTGTCCACGTGGGCGAGAAGTTCGCCCGTGTTTTCGCTGCAGGCGGCACCGAAGGACTCTGAGGAGGCGATTGCCTCCTCGATCCACTCGTCGCTTCCGCGCTCAGCGGTGGAGTCACTCACTCCGAACAGGTACTCGTCCATCTCGGCCGCGTCGAGGCACCGGACCGCGCTCGACAGCCCGACGCCGCGAGGATCCCACCCGATCACGTCGTACTCGCGCTGCACCGGGGTGCCCACCGCGGAGTCCACGGCATTACGCACGTAGTCGGCTCCCGAGGCCCCGGGACCGCCCGGGTTCACGAACAGCGTGCCGATCGGGTCGCCGCCGGTCGCCGGCTGCTTCACCAGGTGCAGGCGGATCGTGGCACCCGAAGTGTCGTCCCAGTCGAGCGGGGCGTGCACATCGGCGCACTCGAAGCCGTCGCCACAGTCGGTCCAGTTCGGGCTCTGCGATCCGAACTCCTCGCTCGCGGGCTGCGCGGGGAGCTCAAGCTCCGACTCGGTCACTGCCGGTGCCGCAGCCCCCGGCTGGAACAGCTGCCACACCCCGGTGAGTGACACTACGAGCCCGATCACCACAAGCACGACGCCGATAACGACGGCAATCCGCTTCCAGCGCTTCGGCCGCAGCGGCTCGGTGTCGTCGGAGTCTGGCCCCTGGAAGAGCTCCGGCGCGCTCACGAGCTCAACACCCGGTTGTCGGCCATCACAATCCGCGCAAACAGCGCCTCAAGCACGAGGCCCGGAGTGATCGCGCGGGCGAGCCGCTCGCGCGCTTCCTCCGTGGCAGAGACGACGGCGAGGGCCTGCTCCGGGCTCCAGCGCTCTGCGAGGTCGCGGATCGCGGCCCCCGACTCAGCGTTCACAAGCTCGGGCAGCGCTCCAGCGGGCGCAGCCTCTCCCGAGCCTGCCTGCCCGCTCGGCGCGACCGCCCCCAGCGTCGTGAGCAGGACATCTCGGTAGAGCGAGAGGAGGTCGGTGAGGATCCGGTCGATCCCGTCACGCAGACTGCGCTTGCGGCGGCGCTCCTGGTCTTCCTCAAGCGCCTTCACCTGTGAGCGAAGCTTCGGCGGGATCGCGGCCCCCGGGGCAAGCCCGAGGTTGCGCATCGCGTCGTCACGCTCGCTCTGATCCAGCTGTTCGGTGAGCGCGTCGGCATCGGCCTGCGCAATCGCGACGAGCGACGCCGCAACCGCCATCGCGTCACCGAGCGTGTTCGCACCCAGCGCGCCGGTGATCGACCGCTCACGACGACTCATCGCCTCAGGATCGCTCGCGAGCCGCCGCGCCATGCCGATGTGACTCTGCGACAGCCGCGCCGCACGCTCGGCGAGCTGCGGCTCGATGCCGTCGCGCTCGGTGAGCAGCTGTGCGACATCGGCAACGCTCGGCGTCACGAGCCGCACCGACCGGGTGCGCGACCGGATAGTCGGCAACAGGTCGGCCTCGCTCGGTGCACAGAGCACCCAAATCGTGCGCTCCGGTGGCTCCTCGATGGCCTTGAGCAGCACGTTCGAGGTGTGCTCGGTCATGCGATCCGCATCCTCGATCACGATGACCCGGTACCGGCCCTCGCTCGGCGCGTAGTGCGCGGTCGTGACGATCTCGCGCGCTGCGTCGATGCGGATCACCGCGGCCTGCGTCGTCAACGCCGCAAAGTCGGGATGGGTACGGCCGCGCACCTGGGCGTAGACGCGATCCCGATCCCCCACCTCACGCGCGATCAGCGCGGCAGCGAAGCGGTATGCGAGATTCGAGCGCCCAGAACCGGGCGGCCCGGTGATGAGCCACGCGTGCGCCGGAGCGCCGTCCGGGCCGGCGGCGCGCGTGAGCGCCTCGACCGCCGCGGGCTGCCCCACTATTTCCGACCAGAAATCCATGCGGTAAGGCTATCGGGTACCCCTGACGATGGGGCTGAATCGCCCCGCGCCACCGTGCTGCCGCGCGGCCAGGCTACGTACTCGGCAGATCCACGTACCGCGCCTCGCCGGGCACAACCACAGCCGCCCCGGCACTGAGCTCTGCGGCGAGCGCCGCGAGCTGGGGGATCTCTTCTACTGCGACCGCGAAGCGCTGGATCACGGCGGCGCCATAATCGGCCTCACCGACCGCGTAGCCGCGCCGCCGGGCCTCAGCCTCGATCTGCGCGGCGACCTCGTAGCTCGCTTCCACAGCGACCTCTGTGCGCAGCCCGCGCCGCACCCGCTCGGCGTCAAGCACGGCCCCGGCCACCGACGCCCTGTATGCGCGCGTGAGCCCGCCAGCGCCGAGCAGCACGCCGCCGAAATACCTGGTCACGACCGCGACGACGTCGCTGAGCCCCGCCGAGACGAGGGCGTCGAGCATCGGAGCGCCGGCCGTACCGCCCGGCTCACCGTCATCGTTCGAGCGCTGCACTCGGCCGTCCGACCCGAGCACGAACGCCGAGCAGTGGTGGCGCGCCCGCGGATGCTCCGCCCGCACCTCGGCGATGACCGCGCGCGCAGCTTCTTCCGAGTCGACCCGTTCGAGGCGCGTGAGAAACCGGGAGCGGGAGATCTCAATCTCGGTGTTGATCGGTCCCGCGATCGTCTCGTACTCAGCTGCCATGCCTCTATGGTGTCACGCCGCGCGCCCCGCGTCTCAGCCCGCCGCGTTACGATCGAGGGGTGACCTCAGTACGCGTGGACAGTTGGGTGTGGGCCGTCAGGCTCGCGAAGACCCGCAGTCAGGCGACGGCCGCGTGCCGCGCCGGGCACGTGCGCGTGAACGATGCGCCGGCGAAGGCATCTCAGTCCGTGCGAGTCGGCGACATCGTGCGCACGCGACTCCACGCCATCGAGCGCGTCTACCGGGTGACGGGCCTCGCCACGCGGCGGGGCAGCGCGACCGAGGCCGCCGCTCACTTCGAGGACCTCACTCCCCCGGCTCCCCCACGGGTCGAGCGCCCGATGACGGTGTACCGCGATCCAGGCACGGGCCGCCCCACCAAGCGCGACCGCCGCGAGCTCGAGAAACTCCGCGGGCGCGACCAGGTCGAGCGGCCGGACGACGAGTGAGCGGGGCCGTGATCCACACCCCGCAACTGACCCCTTTCCTCGCGCTTGAAGCCGCTGACTGGCGCGCCCGCGAGGCCGCGCACCAGGCTCGAGCCGACGCGCTCACCGCCGCGCACCGCGAGCGCAGGCGGCGCGGCGAGACCCACCCGATCGAGGACTTCCTCTTCACCTACTATCCGTTCAAACCAGCGGAGCTGCGCAAGTGGCATCCCGGTGCTGGGGTGGCGCTCGCTGACGCTGCGGATCGGGCGTGCTGGCGCTACTACGCGGTCGATGCGCGCGACGGGCGTGATGCGCGTGATGCGCGTGATGCGCGTGATGCGCGTGAGTCCGCAACGGTGGATCTCGCCGCGTTCTTCGCGGCCCGCGCCCAGACCGTCGACTACGTTGAACGGCTGCTCGCCGCGACACTCGAGCACACGCCCCAGTTCGGGTGCTTCGGGCTGCACGAGTGGGCGATGGTCTACCGGCTCACCCCAGACCAGCTCCGGCACACGCGGCTGCCGCTGCGCATCGGGCACGCGGCAACCGATGCGGTCGTTGAGTCACACACGATCGGCTGCAGCCACTTCGATGCCTACAGGTTCTTCACGCCGGCCGCCGAGCCCCTCAACCGGCTCGCGCCGACGCGCGAGAACCAGCCCGAAATGGAGCAGTCGGGCTGCCTCCACGCCGGCATGGACATCTACAAGTGGGTGACGAAACTCGGGCCGATCGTGCCGGGCGAGCTGCTGCTTGATGCCTTCGAGTTCGCCCGCGACATCCGCTTCGTCGACATGCAGGCTTCGCCCTACGACGTCGCCGGCTACGTTGACCATCTGGGCGTGCCGCTCGAGCCGATCCCGATCGAGACGCCCGCCGGCAAGCAGGAGTATGTGCGCAGGCAGCGCGCCTTCGCTGCGCGCGGCAACCTGCTGCGGGAGCGCGTACTCGACGCGATCGCGGTCGCGCGCGCGGCGCTCCCGGCCGCTGGCTAGCGCTGCGGCCTCGCTGCCGCTGCCCAGGTTCTACCTCCGAGATCCCTGCCTCGGCCCCACCCTGCCCCGCGGCCCGTTCCTCGCCGCTCAGAACCCATGTCCTCAGCGAGGTCATGGGTCTTTAGCGGTTAAATACGCATGACTTCGCTGAGGCCATACCGTTTCGACGCTCCGCAGGGGCAGGCAGGGGCAGGCAGGGCAGGGCAGGGCTGGGCAGGAGGGCCCAGCCCCTCGCCTCCTAGTGCCTGGCGAGGATCGTCGCGTGGTCCGTGCCGGAGGGGAGCACGCCGTAGTCGATGCCACGATCCTCACCCAGCCGCGAACCAATGAACGCCTCGGCGCTCGCAGACGGCGCGTACCGCAGCATCAACCCGGCCTGCAGCGCGAGCCCCATCGTGCCAACAAGCCGACGGGCCCCGGCCTGCGCTTCGTCGACCGACGCCCCGGCGATTTCAGCGAGCCCGCGCTGCACCCGCGCGCGCAGTGCGTCGAAGCGGGCGTCGGCACCGGCGGCGAGCGCGAGCTCCGCGTCGAAGGCCGCGATGCTCTCGGGCTCTCGGGTGAGGGCGCGGAGCACGTCGAGGGCGATGACGTTGCCAGATCCCTCCCAGATCGCCATTACCGGCTGCTCGCGGTACCGCATCGCGAGCGGGAAATCCTCGGTGTAGCCGTTGCCGCCGAGGCACTCCATCGCCTCGTAGGCGTGGCCGGGGCCGCGCTTACAGATCCGGTACTTCGCGACGGCGGTCGCGAGCCTCCTGAACGACTGCTCCTGCGCATCGGCCTCGTCCTCGTGCGCCGCTGCCAGGCGCATCGCGAGCAGCGTCGACGCCTCGGATTCGAGCGCGAGATCGGTGACCACGCTCGTCATCGCAGGCTGGTCGATGAGCGTGCGCCCGAAGGCGGCACGGTGCCGCACATGCCAGAGCGCCTCGGCGACCGACTGCCGCATGCCGGCTGCCGTGCCGAGCACGCAGTCGAGCCGCGTGCGGGCGACCATCTCGATGATGGTGCGCACCCCACGGCCTGCCTCGCCGACGGGCATCGCTACGGTGCCGTCGAACTCGATCTCGCTCGACGCGTTCGACTTGTTGCCAAGCTTGTTCTTCAGCCGCTGCACCCGAAACTCGTTCCGCGTGCCATCCTCGAGCACGCGCGGCACGAGGAAGCAGCTGATGCCGGCGTCAGCGGCGTCGCCGTCACGGGCGAGCACGAGAAACGCGTCAGACATTGGGGCCGAGCAGAACCACTTGTGCCCGGTGAGCAGCGCACCGCCCTCGACCCGCGTCGCGACCGTCTCGTTCGCGCGCACGTCTGAGCCGCCCTGCTTCTCAGTCATCGCCATGCCCATGAGCACGCCAGGCTTGTCGCCCGGGGCGCGCAGGGTGCCATCGTATTCGGTTCCGAAGAGCCGCGGCAGCCATCGCTCGGCGAGGTCCGGCTGGTGCTGCAGCGCGGGCACCGCCGCGTGCGACATCGAGATCGGGCAGGCGTGGCCCGGTTCGACCTGGCTGAAGAGCGAGAAGGTTGCGGCGCGGGCGACGTGCGCACCGGGGCGCGGGTTCGCCCAGGCAGAGGTGTGTGCCCCCGCTCGAGTGGCTGCTCCGATCACCCGATGGTAGGCGGGGTGGAAGCGCACCTCGTCGATGCGGTTGCCCCGGTTGTCAAAGCTCACGAGCTCGGGGATCTCGACGTTCGCGAGCCGCGCGTCTTCTTGGAACGATGCGGTTCCGACTTCGGCACCCGCCGCGGTGAGCGCGTCGTCGGCCCAGTCAGCCCCGAATGTCTGCACCGCCTCCCGGAGCACGGGGAACTCCAGGTACTCGTTGATCTCGGTGCGCGCAGGCGGCTGATTGCTCACGGTGTGGGTGCGGCCTGCGGGGGCGGGGCGCAGCACGGTGGAGGTCTCTGGGGTGGAAAGCTTGGTCGACATCGGTGTCTCCTTTGAACGAGCGGGTGGTGCTGGTGAGTGCACTTTCTCGTGTTGGTGGCGGATAAGCAGGATGAGGGGGCAGGATCAGTCGGTGACCAAGTTCCCGCCTGGGTGCTGGCGCGGCCGCGGGCTGAACCCCGCGAGCCGCTGGCTTGCGACGACGATTTCGTCGAGCACGGCCGTCACCTCCGCTGGTCCGCTGTGCTGCGGGTCCACCGGGGGTGACAGTGGTCGGATAAAGGCCTCGCCGAGTGCGCCGACGATCGCTGGGGCGATGAGATCCACACGCTGCTCGGGCAGCGATCCCTCGGCAAACCCGTCGGCGAGGATCTCCGTGACGGTCTCGGTGTAGGCCCGCCGGAACGCGAGTCGCTCTCGCTCAACGGCGACATCAGCAGGCTCGAACAGGAGCGCCATGGCGAGGGTGCGCCCACGCAGCGCGCGGTCACCGAACGTGCGAACGAGCGCTTCGAGGCGGTCGGCTGCCGGGATCGACCGCCGGTCTGCCGAGTTGAACCCTACGGCCGTGCGAACGGCGTCAAGTTCGATCCCGGCCGCGCGGTGAAAGATTGCCTCACTGAGGGCGAGCTTGTCTGGAAAGTAGGTATAGACCGTTCCCGTCGAGACGCCGGCCCGGCTTGCGACGCGCGCAACCGTGGCCGAGGCGAACCCGTCTTCGGCGACGATCGCGACCCCTGCTGTCACGAGGGAGGCGTGCCGAGCAGCCCGGTGCTGTTCCGTTCGCTCGGTGCTGCGGTATGCCATGTCGATCCTTCCTTGGCTTGTCGCCGCTCGCTGACTGCTCCTGGTTGGCGCGGTGCGAGGCACGCGGTGTACGCAAAAACGCTATCGGCCAAATAGGCCTACCGGAAACAATTGAATCATGATTCAATTGTTTCCGGTAGGGCGACCACGGCAGATCGCCCGCAGTATCACTCAACACCGCCGTTGAACTTGGAGGACTTATGGATCTCAGCAGCATGCTCGAGGGGACCGCACGGAAGTTTCCGAACAAGGAAGCTATCGTCGCGGGCGAGCGCAGATACACGTATAGCGAGCTGGTCGACCGCTCACGCCGGGCAGCAAGCGTCTTCCGCGACGCGGGGCTCAGCCGCGGCGCGCACGTACCGGTCGTGACGCTGAACACCCCAGGATTCGTATTCGCCGCGTTCGGGCTGTGGCGCGCCGCCATGGTGCTCTCGCCCGTCAACCACAAACTCACGGCTCCCGAGCTCCGATTCCTCGTCACCCACAGCGGTGCCGAGGTCGGCGTCGTCGACGCATCGCTGCTCGCGACCGCGAAGGCGGCCGCACCGGGGGTGCGCTGGCTTGTCACTGAGGCCGCGGCGTTCCCCGAGATCGAGGTGGATCCCCGCGACGATTTTGACGCCCTCCTCGCTGAGGCCGAGCCCTGGGATGGCGAGCCCGTCGACGACACCGAGACCGCGCAGCTGCTCTACACCTCGGGAACGACGAGCGACCCGAAGGGCTGCCTGCACTCGCACCGCGGCATCACGACCGTGGCCACCTACTGCACCGCAACAGCCCAGCTGCACGCGAGTGACCGGTTTCTGATCGCGATGCCAATCTGGCACTCGTCACCACTGAACAACTGGTTCATCTCCATGATATTTCTGGGCGGAACCGCAGTGCTGCTCAGGGAGTACCACCCGATCGAGTTCCTGCGCACGATTGAGCGCGAGCGCGTCACCTCGTTCTTCGGGCCGGCCATCGCATACCTTGCCCCGCTGCAGGCGGCGAAGGCTGCGGGCCTCGAGTGGAGCTCGTTTGACCTTTCCAGCGCCCGGCTGTGGCTCGCCGGAGGGGCACCCATCGGCGAAGACACCATGCGCACGATGCGCGCCGCGTACCCGAGCGCAGGGTTCCAGCAGGTGTACGGCATGACCGAGATGGGCCCGGTCGGAGTCACCCTCGAACCGGCTGACCAAGAGGTGAAGGCCGGATCCATCGGCCGCGCGGGGATGCCAGGCGTCGATCTTCGCGTCGTCACCCTCGCTGGCACCGACGCACACCCGGGCGAAACCGGG
>NZ_JBLUNZ020000025.1:0-44532 GCF_048061935.2 Leucobacter sp. BZR 635
AGGATGTCGAGGCCTGCGTGGCCGCGCATGAGCTGCCGCACCATGCCGTAGGCCTCCCACGCGGCGATGCAGAGCGCGTAGCCGCCGACGAACCACGGGACGACGTCGCGCGCGGGCGTCGCGAGCATCACGAGCCCGATGACCGCCACAACAATCGTGAGGGCCACCGCCGGGTACGCCTTGGTCCACCGCAAAAGTGTGCTCATAGCCTTCATCTTGCTACTCCACAGCCCGGCAGCGCAATGGGAGGGCGAGGGGCGCCCGGCCTCCCCGTGCGCCGAAAAGACATCAGTTCAGCAAAACCATGCCTCTTCAGCGGTAGAAAATGGCTTACCTCGCTGAGACGATGTCCTTTGAGCGAGATTTGGGGGCGGGGGGCGAAGTGGGGCGGGGCCTGCCCTACCTCGGGGTGCGCGGCACCAGGCGCTGCAACTGCGTCACGTGCTCCGGCGTCAGCTCCTCGAGACTCTTCACCTCGAGCAGCTTCATGGTGCGCACGATCTGGTCGGAGAGGATCTCGATCGTGCGATCCACCCCCTCGCGCCCGCCGGCCATCAGGCCGTACAGATACGCGCGCCCGATGAGCGTGAACTTCGCCCCCATCGCAATCGACGCGACGATATCTGCGCCGTTCATGATGCCCGTGTCGATCGCGATGTCGGTGTGGTGGCCGACCTCGCGCGCGACCTCGGGGAGCAGATGGAAGGGGATCGGGGCGCGGTCGAGCTGCCGCCCGCCGTGGTTCGACAGGATGATTCCGTCGACGCCGAGGTCGACGAGCTTCTTCGAATCCTCGAGGTTCTGCACGCCCTTCACGACGAGCTTGCCAGGCCACATCGAGCGGATCACGTCGAGGTCTTCGAAGGAGATCGACGGATCCATCGCGTCGTCAAGGAGCTGACCGACCGTGCCGCCGGTGGTCGACAGCGAGGCGAATTCGAGCTTCGGGGTGGTGAGGAAGTCCCACCACCACCAGGGGCGGGGGATTGCGTTCACGATCGTGCCAAGCGACAGCTGCGGCGGGATCGAGAAGCCGTTGCGCGCATCGCGCAGCCGGGCCCCCGCGACCGGGGTATCGACGGTGAACATGAGGGTGTCGAAGCCCGCGGCGGCGGCCCGCTCGACGAGCCCGTACGACACCTCCCGCTCGCGCATCACGTAGAGCTGGAACCAGTTGCGCCCGTTCGGGTTCACAGCTTTCACGTCTTCGATCGAGGTCGTGCCGAGCGTCGAAAGCGTGAACGGAATACCCGCGGCGGCAGCTGCCCCCGCGCCCGCCGTCTCGCCCTCGGTCTGCATGAGCCGGGTGAAGCCGGTCGGCGCGATCCCGAACGGCATCGCCGATTCCCCGCCGAAGATCTGCGCCCGGGTGTCGACCTCGGAGACGTCCTTCAGGATCGAGGGGTGAAACTCGATGTCCTCGAACGCCTGGCGGGCGCGGGTGAGCGACAGCTCCCCCTCAGCTGAACCGTCGGTGTAGTCGAAGGCCGCCTTCGGGGTGCGCCGCTTCGCGATGCGCTGCAGATCGTAGATCGTGAGCGCGCCATCGAGGCGGCGCTTCTTGCCGTCGAGCTCGGGCTTCTTGAACTTCATGAGCTCGAAGATCTCGCTCGGGCGCGGGAACTGTCTCTGAACCACTGGGTGCGGCCTTCCTATCGGGAGCTTTGCTTAGATCTTGCCGGCGGCGCGGAGCTCGTTCCAGCCCTCGCCGTCCGGGAACACCCAGCGGTCGCGCGAGCTTTCGAGCATCTCGGCACCGGTTCCGGGGAGCTTCGGGGCGACGTAGCTGCCGTCGACGACCCGCGCGGGCTCGACGAAGTGCTCGTGGAGGTGGTCGACGAACTCGACCCGCTTCCAGCCGATCTCACCCGTGAGTGACGCGTAGTCGAAGAATGAGTAGTGCTGCACGAGCTCGCAGAGCCCGACGCCGCCGGCGTGCGGGCAGACCGGCACCTCGAACTTCTTGGCCATGAGCAGGATCGCGAGGTTCTCGTTGACGCCCGCGACGCGCGTCGAGTCGAGCTGCAGCACGTCGAGCGAGCCGGCCTGCAGCATCTGCTTGAAGATGATGCGGTTCATTACGGCCTCGCCGGTGGCGACCTTGATGGGCGCGACGCCGCGGCGGATCTCCGCGTGGCCGAGGATGTCGTCGGTGCTGGTGGGCTCCTCGATCCAGAACGGGTCGAACTCTGCGAGCGCGTTGGTCCACTCGATCGCCTCGGCGACCTCCCAGCGCTGGTTCGCGTCGATCGAGATGCGCACATCGGGGCCGACTGCCTCGCGCGCGAGGCGCATGCGGTTCACGTCGTCTTCAAGACTCGTGCCGACCTTGAGCTTGATCATGTCGTAGCCGGCCGCGACGGCTTCTTTCGAGAGCCGCACGAGCTTCTCGTCGGAGTAGCCGAGCCAGCCGGGGGTCGTCGTGTAGGCGGGGTGCCCGTTCTCTTCGAGCCAGGCGATGCGCTCGGCCTTGCCTGGTTCTCTCGCTCGGAGGATATCGAGCGCTTCGGCGGGAGTGAGGGCGTTCTGGATGTGTGTGAAGTCGATCGCGCTGACGATCTCTTCGGGGCTCATCTCAACAAGCAGCTTCCACAGCGGCTTCTGCTCACGCTTGGCGCGGATGTCCCACAGCGTGTTGATGACCGCGCCGGCTGCCATGTGCGAGACGCCCTTCTCGGGCCCGAGCCAGCGCAGCTGCGAGTCGTGCACGAGGCGCTTGGCGGCGTCGCCGAGGTTCGTGACGAGGTCGTCAAGCTCGAGGCCAATGAGGCGCTGGCCGTAGCTTTCGATGGCCTTCGCGACGATCTCGTTGCCGCGGCCCGCGGTGAAGACGAGGCCGTAGCCGCGCTCGCCGTTGTCAGCCTCGAGCACCGCGTAGGCGGCCGAGTAGTCGGGGTCAACGTTGACCGCGTCGGAGCCGTCGAGCTCAAGGGAGGTGGGGAACCGCACGTCGTAGCTGCGGACCGAGGTGATGCTGGGCATGTGTGTCTCTCTTCTCGGCGGGGCCGGTGGTGCCGGGGGTGGATCGGGGCGCGTGCCGTGCCGTCGCTCACCGAGAGCATGCGCAACATCGCTTCGCTAATCCTATACGACTTTGCATGATCGTATATTCTCTTGCGCGGATTCCCGTTCCTCCGAGATACGCTGGGAACATCACGCACTCGCACGGGTGCACAGACGCACAACAGATGGGCACAGCAGATGGCACCGGAGACCGATCCCTCAAGCGCCGAGCGGCACGCATCACAGTCGGTGTACGAGCAGATCCGATCCCGCGTCCTCAGGCACGAGATCCCCCCGAGCACCCGAATCAACATCGACGCCCTCGCCCGCGAGCTGCAGGTCTCCTCGACCCCGATCCGCGAGGCCCTCCGGCAGCTCCAAGGCGACCGGCTCGTCGTCCAAGAACCGGGCCGCGGCTACCGCACGACCCCGATCCTCGACGCGACCGAGCTGCGCGAGCTGTTCGAGTTCCGGCTGCTCGTCGAGCCCTGGGCCGCGAAGATTGCCGCGCAGGATCGGCTGCAGAACCCCGGCCACACCCTCGAGCGCGAAGTGGCCGCGATCTCAGCTCTCATCGAGAAGCAGTCGGACATTCGCTACGAGCTCATGGATCACGACATCAGGTTTCACGATGCGATCCTCGGCAGCACCTCGAACGACGTGCTGCGCTCGGCGTACGCGCAAACCCACTGCCACCTGCACGCGTTCAGGCTCCATCCCGGCGAGCGCACCGGCGAGCTCACGCTCGAAGAGCACCGCGTGATTCTGGCGGCGATCCGCGCGCAGGATCCGGAGGCCGCAGAGCAGGCCATGCGTGACCACCTCGTCGGGGCGTACCTGCGTTTCGAGGCCGGGCGAGAAGAGGATCAGGCCGCCACAGGCTTCCTCCCCGGCACCCACGCGGACCGTCCAGCCCCGAACACCTCGGTCGGGCTGTAACCGAGAGCGCCCCGCCGGAAGCAGTTCCGGCGGGGCGTACGTCTCGCTCAGTCCTGGTGGAACACCTCTGGGATTGTCGTCCACCAGTCACCCTCCGCGCGGTCGGCGAGCGGCCGCTGGAGCGGCTCCTGCACCGACCACCAGCGCTGGGTTTCGGGATCCTCCGCCATCTTCGCCATGTCGGCCTCGTAGTCGTCACCGACGTACTCGAAGTAGGAGAACAGCAGCTCCCCGTGCCGGAAGATGGAGTAGTTCTGGATGTTGCTGAGCGTGATGCGCTCGAGCACCGTGGGCCAGACCGCGGCGTGGTACCGCTCGTACTCCGCCCAGTTCTCTTTCGGCAGGCCGATGACCTGAGCAACGCGCTTCATCTGCGGCTCCCCCGCTAGTTCGCGGGCCGCAGTCGCAGCCCGTCCATTCCGCCGTCGACCGCGATTGCGGTGCCCGTCGTGGAGCCCGCGAGCGGGCTCGCGAGGTACGCGACCGCCGCGGCGACCTCTTCGGGCTGCACGAGGCGGCCGTGCGGCTGCCGCTTCTCGAGCGCCGCACGCTCAGCGGCCGGGTCAACCGCGCTGTCGAGCAGCCGCTGCACCCAGGGGGTGTCTGCGGTGCCTGGGTTCACGCAGTTCACGCGGATCCCCTCACGCAGGTGATCCGCCGCCATCTGCAACGTGAGCGAGGAGACGGCGCCCTTGGAGGCGCCGTAGAGGGCGCGCTCGGGGAGGCCTGCCGTGACCGCGATCGAGCCGGTGTTCACGATGGCCGCGGCCGGCGACTTGCGCAGCCACGGCAGCGCCGCGCGCGACACCCGCACGAGCCCGAGCACATTGATGTTCAGCACCCGCTGCCACTCCTCGTCGTCGTTGGCCTCGATCGTGCCCTGCGCGCCGATGCCCGCGTTGTTCACGACGATGTCGATCCGCCCGAATCGCTCGGCGACTGCGGCGACGCCGGCGTCGACGCTTGCGGTGTCTGCGATGTCGACCCGCTGCGCGAAGCGCCCCTCGGGCACACTCTCGATGTTGATGTCGAGGATCGCCACCTCCGCGCCGCCGTCAGCAAGTCGATCCACGATCGCGGCACCGATGCCTGACGCGCCGCCCGTGACGATCGCAACGAGCCCAGAAAATTCCTTCGACATTAACGCGCCTCCGTGTATGCGATGTAGTTCTGCCGCTGCGAGCCGAGGCCCTCGATCTCGAGTTCGACGACGTCGCCGGCTGCGAGATACGGGAAGCGGCCCGAGAGCGCGACGCCCTCCGGGGTGCCGGTGAGTACGAGATCGCCCGGCTCGAGCACCATGTACTGGCTGAGCTCGTGGACGATGTGGGCGATGCTGAAGATCATGTCGGCGGTGCTCGAATCCTGCCGCGGTTCGCCGTTCACCCAGCTCTTCAAGCGGACGTTCTGCGCGTCGATGTCGTCGCGGGTGACGAGCCACGGGCCCGTCGGCGAGAAGCCGGGGGCCGACTTGCCCTTGCCCCACTGGCCGCCCGAGATGTCGATCTGCCAGGTGCGCTCGGAGAGGTCGTTCACGAGCACGAAGCCCGCGATGTAATCGTGCGCGTCCTCGACCGAGGGGATGTAGCTTGCGCGCTGGCCGATGACGATGCCGATCTCAACCTCCCAGTCGGACTTCTCGCTGCCCTTCGGGATGGTGACGACGTCGTTCGGCCCGGCGATGGTGTTCGGGAGCTTGTTAAAGATCACCATATTCTCGGGCGGGGCCGAGCCCGACTCTGCCGCGTGGGCCGCGTAGTTCATGCCGACGCACACGAGCGCGCTCGGGCGGGCGATCGGCGAGCCGATCCGCATCTCTGCCGCGCCCGCGAGCTCGGGGAGCTCACCGGCGTCGAGCAGCCGCTGCGCCTCGGGAAGCTGGCTCTCAAGGAACGCTCCGTCAATCGCGGCGGTGAGGCCGCGCAGGTCAAGGGCGCGTTCGCCGTCGTAGACGACGGGGATCTCTTCGCCGACTGGTCCGAGCTGAGCAAATTTCACTACTGCATTCCTTCAATCAAAAAGTGAACAACCTGTGGAGGGAAATCCGGGCCCGCGTCTGCGAACCGAAACACCCGCGCCTGCGGCCGTACTCACGCGAAGCTGGCCGACTCTGGCCAGCTAATCCTATAGGACTAGCTCTGATCATATATTCTACGGATCGCGGGGGCTAGCTCCGCCCGTCGCCCGATAGCTGCAGAGCGGCCGCCGCGTCGGCGACGATCCCGCCGTCGGTGACGTCGTATTCGGGAGCCCCGCCGCCCGGACCGCTCGGAGCGGTCGCATCGGCGGGGCGGCGTGCCGACAGGTGCACCGCGTCCACGCCGGCCGCTGCGATGCTGGCGATATCCGCAACGGCGACGCCGCCACCGGCCATGATCTCGATTCGCCCTGCGGAAATCTGCACCATGCGCTCGAGCGCCGAAACACCGTCGATGCTGCGTGCGGCTCCCCCGGAGGTGAGCACCCGCTTCACACCGAGCGCGATGAGATCCTCAATCACCGTCTCGGGTGCCGCAAGGGTGTCGATCGCGCGGTGGAAGACTACGTCGGCCTGGCCGGCCGCATCCACCCAGGCGCGCATTGCGCCGGTGTCGACCGCGCCATCGATCGTGAGGGCACCGACGACGACACCGCCGGCACCGCGGCCGACCGCGTCAGCGATATCGCTGGCGACCAGCGCGATCTCCTCGGCACCGTAGACAAAGCCGCCGGGGCGAGGACGAATGAGCACTGCGACCCGCTCACCCCCGATGGCCGCGGCCACCTGATCGATGGTTCCCGCGGAGGGGGTGAGCCCGCCGACCCCGAGCGCCTGACAGAGCTCAACCCTGACGGCACCACCGGCGACCGCGGCCCTGGCGCCCGCCGCGTCTTGTACAGCGATCTCCAGCGCTGGCACGGCCATGGCGGTTACACCGCGACCGTGAACATGGCAACGGCCTGGGCCCGCAGCGCCTCGGGAACAACGGCACGGGCAACGCCGTCGGCACCGGTTTCGATCTCAACAGCTGTGCCGTCTGCCCAGTGTGCCGCGCGGCCGGTGAGCTCCTCGGGGAGCTCGCACGTGCCGCCCGCCGGTTCCATCACGTGCACGTGCACCGCGCCGGCCGAAGCCGTGTAGCGACGGGGTGCGCCAACGGGCTCCTGCGAGCGGATCCACGGCCGCGTGCCGTAGATGCCCGCGCCGTTGACCTTGAGCCACGCACCCATCTCGCGCATTGCCTTGAGCTGCAGCTCGGGAATCTCGCCCGCAGCGGTCGGCCCAATGTTGATGAGCAGGTTGCCGTTCTTCGAGACGACGTCAACGAGGTAGCGCACCAGTTCGGTGCCGGAGAGCGAGTGCTCCGGGCCCTCGGCCTGGTTGTAACCGAACGAGTACCCGAGGCCGCGCGTCGACTCCCACGGCTGCGCCTGAGTCTCGTCGACGTGAGTGTATTCGCGGGTGAGGAAGCCGCGGTAGGGCACGCCCCAGCGATCGTTCACGACCCCGTCGGGTACCGCGTCGTAGTAGCGGCGAAGGATCGCGGCCACGCCGAACTCCTCCGGCCCCTTGCCGCCGTCTGGCCAGTCGATATCGTTCCAGAGCACGTCTGGTGAGAACTGCTCAACGAGCTCGCCGACCTGCTCAGCCGCGTACCGCGAGTAGGCCTCATCGTTGCGGCGGTAGCGGAAGAGGTCGGTGTCCGACTCAATGGGCGGGAAATCGCTCGCGTGCCAGTCGAGCGCACCCGAGAAGTACAGGCCGAACCGCGCACCCGCGCTCCGGGTCGCGTCGTGCAGCTCACCGATGAGGTTGCGCTGCGGGCCGCGCGCGACCGAGTTGAATCCGGTGGTCTGCGTGTTCCACAGGCAGAATCCGTCGTGGTGCTTCGTCACCGGGATAATGTACTTCGCGCCCGCACCGACGATCTCGCCAACGAACTGCTCGGCGTCGAAGGCCTCCGCCTTCCAGGCATCGGCGAAGTCCTCGTAGCTCGTTCCGGGGCCGTAGATTTCTTGGTGCCGCTTCCAGGTCGGGCTGCCCTGGATGCGCACGGTATTGCCGTACCACTCCGCGTACTTGTGCCAGGCGTACGCATCCTCGGTGGGGATGAAGTCATCGGTCTGCACCGCCCAGGCGGGAACCGAGAACAGCCCCCAGTGCACGTAGAAGCCGAGCTTCGCGTCGCGGTACCACTCGGGCACGCCCTCGCTCGGGTACTCGGGGGCGTACTCGCCAAAGTTTGGACCAATGCGTGACTCAAAATTCATCATGATGTGACTCCTTAGCTGTCTTCACCGCGGCGGGAAACGACCGCCGCGAGCGCGGGATCGCCGCTCTGATCAAATGGGTAGACCCCGGGGAGGAGTCGGTGGTGGCCGAGCCGGAGCAGATCCTGATCCACGCCCCCGGGCGTGAGCGCGAGAGTCCAACCCGCCGCGAGCTCGTAGAGCTCTGGTTCGAGGTAGCCAATCTTCACGACGACGATATCGGCGGCCTCGGGGTCGAGCCCCAGCATGCGGAAGTCGTCGAGGTGGTGGAATGGCTTGCGCCGCTCGGTGACGATGACGTGCAACCCACCGACGGCGATCACGGCCTGCGTGCCGGCGTCGGCGTCGCCATCGGTGAGCGAGAACACGGTGCCCGTGAGAGTCACGGGGCCGGCGGGCCCCGCGTCAACGCGTGCGCCAGCGGTGAGCGTGATCGTCGCGCCGACACCCGCGGCGACGGCCTCCGCCACCGCGCCGGCGTCGAAGATCGAGGCGACGAGCGTCGTCACAGTGCCCGCAGTGAGCTCGGCGCGCTGCAGCAGCTGGTCCAGCGTCCACGTCACGTCGCCCGCCCCGCCGGCGGTCGGGTTGTCGCCCGAGTCGGAGATGACGTAGGGGCGCGCTGCACCCGGGGCCAGCGCGCTCGCGAGCGCGCCGTCGAGCGAAGCGGTTTCGGCGACAAAGACAAAGTCGTCGCGGGCATCCCAGTACATCCGCGCCACGCGCTCAGCCTCGCGCGCGATGAGCTCGCGGTCATCACCCGTCACGACCACATAGGCCTGGCAGCGCGGCTCGTCGGCCCACGCGTAGCCAACCCACACCGCGGCGTCGACCACCCCGGGCAGCGCTTCAATACCCGGCAGCTCGGCGTAGATGCTCAGCGCGGGCTCGAGGCGCGTGCTCGTCTTTTCGCCAGGGAGCAGCACGGGAACCGGCACCCACGCCTTGAACGGCCTGCGCTCAAGCGGATCCGTGCCGTGCGGCCCGCGGAGCCGCGAGAGCAGCCCGTGCACCGCGCGCTCCTTCGTGTTCATCCAGTCCTCGTGCGGGGCCATGCGGTAGCAGGTGAGCAGATCGACCGCGTCGCGCAGCGTCTCTGAAACGTTTCCGTGGAGATCCATCGACGTCGTCACCAGGGTGTCTGCGCCAAGCGCCTCGCGCACCGCGGTCGCAAGGTCGCCCTCGGCGTCGAGCATGCCCTGCACGCTCATCGCCCCATGGATGTCGAAAAAGAAGCCGTCGAACGGGCCCGACTCCCTGATGCCGTCGACGATCGCCTGCTTCATCCGCTGGTACGTCGCCGGAGCGACCGCGCCGCCCGGCAGCGAGCGGCCATGGACCAGCGGGACCCACTCGGCGGCATCCCCCAGTTCACGCCCCTCTGCGAGGAACGGGTAGTAGCCGCGCAGTTCAGAACCGGTGCGAATCGTGAATGCCTCGTCACCCGAGACGTGGGGCGAGAACGTGCTCGACTCGATAGAGATGCCGGCGATCCCGATCCGCGGCCGCGCCATCCCGCCCTCGCTGAGCGCAGGCAGCGGTCCCATCCAAATCTCGTGTGCTTCAACTCGCTCGTTCACGCCGGGACTCCTTTGTCTGCTTGCGCGGCCAGGTCTGCCTGTGCCGTTCGGTATAGCTTTTGTGCTGCAGCGGCCGCGCCCAACGCGACCGCCACTTCGCCGCGTTTTGCTCGCTGGATTCGGAGCGGCGTCCCCGTAATTGGCGACGCGTCGCGCAGCGTTTCCTCGATCGCTGGGTTAAGTAGATCCCACGACTGCGACACCCCACCGCCGACGATCACCTCTGCGACATCCAGCAGCGTAGACATCGAAGCACACGCAAGCGCCACAGCGCGGCCGGCGGCCGCGTACACGGCAGCTGCGTCAGCGTCGCCCAACCGCGCAAGATCTGCGACCTCTCGCGCGGTGAGCCCCGGCACGCCGGTGCGCTCCGCATATCTCAGCCCAATCGACGTGCCCGAGGCCAACGTCTCAAGGTGCCCGGTCTGCTGGCACGTGCAGACAATGTCTCCGTACCCGGGAGTATGACCGATCTCGCCAGCCCCTCCGCGGGCCCCGCGCCGCAGGGATCCATCAAGGATCAGCGCCCCACCAACTCCCGTGCCAAGCATCACGCCAAAGGCATCCTGCTCGGTCCGCGTCTCGAACGAGACCTCGCCGAGCAGAAAAGCATTGACGTCGTTTTCAATCGCAATCGGCACGTGCAGTGCCGATTCGAGGGCCGCTCGCAACGGGAACCCGACCCAATCGACAAAGGTCGAACTCGCTGCGCTCACCACTCCAGTGTCGTAGTCAAAGACACCCGCGGCGCCAACGCCGGCCGCACAGAGCTCGTACGATCCCGAGCCAAGCAACTCGTAGGTGAGGCGAACGGCTGTGTGAGCCATCGCCTCGCCGCCTTCCTTCGCGGGCGCAACGGCAGAGCCGCGAGCGAGTATCTCGCCCGCGGCGTCTGCCAGCACGACCGCGATCTTGGTTCCACCAATGTCAATCCCAGCAAAGACGGCGCTGGGCGGTTCTGCTGAATTCGTCATCGTCCGCCGAGACCTGCCATCGCGATGCCCTTTACGAGGTGCTTCTGCAAGACAATCACGAGGACCGTGGTCGGAACCATCGAGATGATCGCTGCGGCCATCTGCAGGTCCCAACGAGTTCCCGTGAGGCCCGCGAAGCTCGCGAGGCCAATGGGAAGCGTGCCATGGGCGCTCATGTCTACCGTGACGATGAGCGGCCAGAGGTAGCTGTTCCAGAAGTTCAGGAACGTGAAGACCGCAAGCACCGCAACGGCAGATTTGGCGAGCGGGAGCACAATCTGCACGAAGGAGCGGATCGGGCCGGCCCCATCAATGCGTGCAGCCTCCTCGAGCTCAAACGGAATCCCCCTGAAGAACTGCCGCATCAAGAATGTTCCGAAGGCCGTGAATGCGAAGGGAAAGATCAGCGCTTGGTAGGTGTCCACCCACCCCATCCACTGCATCAACTGGAACATCGGAATCACGACAACTTCGGCCGGCACCATGAGCGTGCCGAGGAAGAGTACGAACACAGCATCCCGACCCTTCCACCGCAGCCTGCTGAACGCATACCCCGCTGTGGTCGAAACGAAGAGCACCACCAGGGTGCCCGCGATGGCGACGAAGAACGAGTTGCCGATGTAGGTCAGGAACGGCCCGAACTGGAACACCTCGATGAAGTTCGACCAGCGAACCTCTGAGGCGATCAGAGTTGGAGGAGAGGCGAAAATCTCTTGGTTTGGCTTGAGCGCAGAAAAGAATGCGTAGATGAGCGGGGCGATGAAGATCAGTGCTGCGAGGTACACGCCAACGTGTGCCAACACCAACCGAACGCGCTCCGCTTTGCTCAGCGGGGCACCCTTCGATGCGCGCTTCTTCGCTGCCGGCGATGTGACGCGGGCTAGGGCGATCGCGCGAGTCTCGTTGGTCTCAGTGCTCATAGTGGACCCACTTCTTCTGAACGCCGAACTGGACCGCAGTCAGGCCAATGATGATCGCAAACAGAATCCAAGCTGCTGCTGCGGCAAGGCCAAGTTCTTGGAACTTGAAGCCCTGGTTGTAGATGAATTGCACGATCGGCTGCGTCGCGGTTCCTGGCCCACCGCCCGTAAGGAGCTGAGGCTGCACAAAGACCTGCATCGAGCTAATCATTGTCATGATCGTGGCGAAGAAGATCGATGGCGAGGTGAGCGGGACCGTTACCTTCCAGAGCATGGTTAGGCCCTTCGCGCCGTCAATGCGGGCCGCCTCGATTACTGTCTCTGGCAGCTGTTCAAGCGCGGCCGAGAAGATCAGCATGTTGTAGCCGAGGCCCTGCCACACTGACATCGCCACGACCATGATCATGGCCCACTGCGGATCCGCCAGGAAGTTCGGGAGTTGAATGCCGAACCACGACTGGGAGAGCCCGTTGAACAGGCCCTGGGGCTGCAGCAGCATCTTCCACACGAGCACGTTCGCCACCATCGGCGTGACGACTGGGATGAAGAACAGGACACGCAGCGCGCCGCGCCCGCGAATGCGCGAGCTGAGTGAGAGCGCGAGCAGGTAGGAGAGCACGACGCTCACCGGAACGTACAGCAGCGTGAACACGAAAGTGTTCCGAAGCGCTGGCCAGAAATCAGGGCTCTTAGTGAAGAGCGTGACGTAGTTCTGGATGCCGACGAATGTCTTCTCACCAAAGGTGGGCCAGTCGAAGAAGCCCATGATGATCGACAGGCCAACCGGCACGACAGTGAACAGGGCAAGCCCCGCCAGGGCCGGGCTGACGAAGCCCAGCGCCTGGCGCGACTCGCTGCGAGCGAGGGCCCCTCGACGAGTTGTTTGTTTGGTATTCAAAACTGCAAGTTCTCCTCGCACTGTGAACGGCTAGTTACTTCTCGAACTGCGTCTGCGCCGTGCTCAAGACGTCTGCCATCGAGGTCTGTCCCCCGTAGACGCTGACGAGCTGTGGCTGCAGGAACGTTTCGATCTGGTCCCAGTTGTTCGTCACGTTCTGCCCCTCAACGTTTGCGAACGCTGCGTCGAAGGTCTCCTTCACCTGGTCGCGGTAGGCCGGATCGAGCGATTCGTAGTACAGGGGCTGCGACGAGATTCGTGCGGGGTAGGCACGGCCCGACTCCGCAATGGAATCCTGGCCCGCTGCGCTGAGCATGCCGCCGATGACCTTCAGAGCCGACTCCTTGTCTTCGCAGTCGGCTGACACGCCGTAGCCCGAGCCGAGCACGAGGCCCTTGGACTGCTCACCTGCGGAGGGGAGCGGCGCGAGGCCGCCCTTGAACCCGAGGTCGTTGTCGAGGTAGGAAACTGCGTTCCACGTGCCGTCAACCGCCACGGCTGCCTGGCCACTTGTGAGCTGGTTCTCGCCCCACCCGATGTCCGAAGCCGAGCCTGCGGGGAGCGCCACCTTCTGCTTCGTGACGAGCTCTCCGTACCAGGTTGCTGCGTCGACGAACGCCTTGTTCGTGAGATCGAGTGTTCCGTCGTCCTTCACTGGCTGCTGACCGGCCTTGGCGATCGGAAGCGCCTGCCACTGGAAGCCGCCCATGCCGATGCCGAAGCCGGCGTGCGTATCGGTTGTTCCGCCCTTCACGGTCGCCTCGAAGTCGTTGAAGTCCCAGCCGATCTCAGGGATCGGTGCCCCGGATTCCGCGAGCATATCTTCGTTGTAGTAGGTCACCATCGTCGACATATCGAGGGCGAGGCCGAGGAGATTGCCGTCGTGGCTGAGGATCTCAAAAGAACCGGGGTCGAACTCGTCTGAGACGATGCCTGCGGTCTTGAGGTCTGCTTCAGTCAGCGGCATGAATGCCTCTGCGTAGCCGGCAAGCTTGCCGCTGTTCATGCCAGTGACACAGGCCATGTTGCCCGAAGCCATGTTGGTTGTGAGCTTGGTGAAGAAGTCGCCCCACGGGGAAGTGCGTACTTCGATGTTGATATCAGGGTTCAGCTCGCGTGCTGCCGCGACCTGAGCTTCGAGGGCTGAGACGTCAGTTTCGCTACCGGCCCAGAAGTCTACGACGATGCTCTTCTTGCCGTCGTCTGCGCCGCCGCCCTGGCCTGCAGAGCAGCCGGTCAGCGCGAGCGCTGCAACTGCGGACACCGCTAAAGCTGCGTGAATCTTCTTCATTGAAATTTCGCTTCCTGTAGTTCGATCGCACCAGCGCGATCGGAGTGAGAACACCGATGAGTTCTTGCAGAACCCCTCGACTTATTTCGATAAGTGCATTAAGTTAGTAACAAGGTTGCTGTAAGGTGATGTTTGCAGATTTGAGCGCGGCCGTCAACTTTTTCGCTTGCGAACTTTCTTTGCTCCCCGGGCTCATCCCCAACCACCTGCAGCACCCACACCTGATCCAATGAAGGAGACAACGTGCCCACTTCGCCTGCAGGCCCCCCAGAAAACACGCCAGATCCGCAGTTGCGGGAGATACTCAACCTCATTCGAATCAAGGGGTCGGTCTCGCGGACCGATATCGCGCGAACGCTCGGCATCGCCCCCTCGACCGCCGCGCTCCGAGTTACCGAACTTGAATCGACAGGCCTCATCGAGGAGTTCGGCGAGGGAACTTCGTCCGGCGGACGACGCCCTCGCCTCCTTCGACTTCGAGAGGATCACGGCGTGTTGGCAGTCGTTGAGATAGGCGGAACCCACGCGCGCATCGGGTACGCAGATCTCTCGGGCTCGCTCATCGGGCAATCTACCGTCAGCATCGATATCGCATCCGGGCCAATCGCAACGCTTCGCCTCATCGCCACCAACCTGCAGGAGCTTTTGCAGCAGGTCGCCCCTGAGAGCGTTCTCCACGGAGTTGGGGTAGCCCTCCCAGGGCCCGTGTCTGCGGCTACCGGAGGCGTGGACCTTGCGTCGCGAATGCCTGGCTGGCAGTCCTTCTCCGTTCGAGACTGGTTCGCGAAAGAACTCAGCGTCCCAACCTTTGTCGACAACGACGCAAACCTCATGGCGCTCGGTGAGCATCACGCGCAGCTCGCGGCCACCGAGCACAGCGTGACTGTCAAAGTTGGCACCGCGATCGGCAGCGGCGTCGTGATCGCGGGCTCACTGTACCGTGGGGCCACGGGCGCCGCCGGCGACGTCACGCACACGCGGATCGCTGCGGCGACCGACATCCCCTGTTCTTGCGGAAATACCGGATGCCTGGAGACCTTAGCGAGCGGTGCCGGGCTCGTGCGCCAGCTCCGCGCCGAAGGCTTCGATGTGCACTCCACAGCAGATGTCGTAGCCCTGACGCACGATGCGAACCCCACAGTCACCACCCTGGTGCGCACCGCTGGGACGTACCTCGGCGATGTCCTCAGCCCAGTGGTGAACTTTTTCAACCCCACCGCTCTCTTCCTCAGCGGCGGCATGGCGAGTTGTGAGCCATTCATTGCGGCCGTTCGCGGGCGCATTTACGAGGGATGCCACCCCCTCGCAACGCGAGACCTCCGCATCGAAGCGGCCTCTACCGGCCCCGACGCCGCCCTGCTCGGAGCGGCTCGCATCGCCCTCGAGGGCACCCTCTTTTCTCCGATTTCCATCCCAGCAGAGCCCTAGGGCTCGATTCATAACACAGCAGTTAGGAACGCACCCACCATGACCACCGAAGCCGAATGGGTTGGACGCAAAGTCCACCACCCAAAGGACACCGCGAGCCTCGCAACGGGTTCAGCAGAGCTCACAGCCCCCTGGTTCAGCGGCGCAGGCCTCGGCCTGTTCATCCACTTTGATCACGCGAGCCAGCAGGGCCTTGAGGCATCGTGGCCTCTCGTCGGCGGCGTCTCCACGCTTCCGGGCGCACCGACACTCTCGGTGAACGACTACCACAGCTCCGCGCCCACGTTCGATCCGGTGAACTGGAATCCGACCGAGCTCGCTGAGCTCGCTGCGTCTGCAGGCATGACCTATGCGGTCTTCACTGCCAGGCACCACAGTGGCTGGTCGGCGTGGCCCTCGAAGGTCAGCGACCGCACCATCGCAAGCTCCCCCTACGGCCAGCGTGGTGGCGATCTCGCCGGTGAATACGTTGCGGCGTTCCGCGAAGCGGGCATTCGCGTGGGCATTTACTACTCCCTCTCGGACTGGGGGCACGAGGACTACCCAGCGTTCACCGATGAGATGCGCCCATACGAGCACAAGGATTACCCGCGCCCCTCAGCCGAGCAGTGGAGCAATTACCAGCAGTACATGCGCGACCAGCTCACCGAGCTTCTCACGTGGTACGGCCCCATCGACCTGCTCTGGTTCGACGGCGAGTGGGAGCGCGACGAGCAGGAGTGGGACACCGCGGGACTCGAGCGCCACATCCGAAGCATTGCGCCAGACATCGTCATCAACGACCGGCTGCTCGCGGCCGGAAACTATCGCACGCCAGAGCAGTTCATCCCCCCGCGGCCTCCCGCTGAGGCGTGGGAGTGCGGCATGACCATCAGTGGGTCATGGAGCTACGTACCCTCCGACACGAACTACAAGTCGCTCAATGAAATTGTTCGCACGCTGACCGAGGTCGTTGGCACGGGCGGAAATCTCCTGCTGAACGTCGGGCCGCGGCCCGACGGCTCCTTGGACCCGGTTGAGGCAGAAACGCTGCGGCACCTCGCTGACTGGATGTCGATCAACGGCGAATCGATCCACAGCGTTCTGCCGGGCCTTGAGCCCTGGCAGTTTTACGGGCCGAGTGCCCGCCGCGGAGACCGCGTGTACCTGTTCGATACCTCCAACGCCCAGGAGGCTGTAATCGTTCGCGGGATTCCCGTACGCCAGGTGGCCGGCGTGCAGCTCCTCGGCAGCCCGGATCCGCTGCCGTTCACGTTCCGCACGGCAATGGAAGACGCGTTCCTGTACGACCCTTCCGGCGAGCTCCGGATCGAGATCGGCGGTGTGCCAGCTGGCTCTGGCGTGCGGGTGTTCGCGCTGGATCTTGATCCCACGCGTATCGAGGGATCCGACACGTTCGACTAGCCGCGCTCGCCTGCGCCTGCCGCCGCAGCGCAGCGCAGCGCAGGCCCAGAAATAGCTGATGCGGGCCCCGATCTCCCGGGGCCCGCATCAGCTATTCGTCGCTACGCGCCTTCTCGGGCGTCAGCCGCAATCTCGGTGTGGTGCTGAATCACCTCGGCGACCACGAAGTTGAACCACTTCTCGGCAAACTCCGGGTCGAGGTTGGCATCGCTTGCGAGGCTTCGCAGTCGCGCGATCTGCCTGGCCTCGCGTGCCGGATCCGACGGCGGCATCTCGTGCTCAGCCTTGAGTTGGCCGACCTCCTGAGTGCAGCGGAAACGCTCAGCGAGCATGTGCACGAGAGCCGCATCGATGTTGTCGATGCTCGAACGCAGCCGCCCGAGCCGTTCCTCAGGGGTCAAGCCACTCATCTGGATACCCTCAGCTCAGCAGGTCGTGGAGTTCGACAACCTGCTCGCGCTCCGGGCCGACGCCGACCGCGGAGAAGCGCGCGCCGCTCATCGCCTCGAGCGCCACGATGTAGTCCTGCGCGTTCTTCGGCAGCTCTTCGAACTTGCGGCAGCCGGTGATGTCTTCTTCCCAGCCAGGGAACTCCTGGTAGATCGGCTTCGCGTGGTGGAAGTCGGACTGGTTCACGGGCATCTCGTCGTGCCGCACGCCGTTGACGTCATACGCGACGCAGACGGGGATCGTCTTGATGCCCGAGAGCACGTCGAGCTTGGTGAGCACGAAGTCGGTGACGCCGTTGATGCGTGCGGCGTACCGCGCCATCGGTGCGTCGTACCAGCCGCAGCGGCGGGCGCGGCCGGTGGTCACACCGAACTCGCCGCCCTTGGTCTGCAAGAACTCGCCCATCTCGTCGAAGAGCTCGGTCGGGAACGGGCCCGCGCCCACGCGGGTCGTGTACGCCTTGATCACCGCGATGATGCGGTCGATCTGGTGCGGCGGAACGCCCGATCCGGTCGACGCGCCACCGGAGGTGGCGTTCGAGCTTGTCACGAAGGGGTAGGTGCCGTGGTCGATGTCGAGCATCGTCGCCTGGCCCGCCTCGTAGAGCACCGTCTTGTCGTCGGCGAGCGCGTTGTGCAGCAGCAGTCCGGTGTCGCACACCATCGGCTCGAGCAGCTCACGGTACTGGAGCAGGTCGTTTACAACCTCGTCGGCGTCGATCGCGCGGCGGTTGTAGATCTTGACGAGCACCTGGTTCTTGAAGTCGAGCGCTGCTTCGACCTTCTGTCGCAGGATGCCCTCGTCGAAGATGTCCTGAATGCGGATCCCGACGCGGTTGATCTTGTCTGCATACGCGGGGCCGATGCCGCGGCCGGTCGTGCCGATCTGGCGCTTGCCGAGGAAGCGCTCGGTGACCTTGTCGAGGGTGCGGTGGTACTCGGTGATGACGTGCGCGTTCGCGCTCACCTTCAGCTTCGAGACGTCAACGCCGCGCTCCTTGAGCGCGTCGAGCTCGAGCTTGAGGACGGCGAGGTCGACGACGACGCCGTTCGCTATGACGGGCACAACACCGGGGGTGAGGATGCCGGATGGCAGCAGGTGAAGCGCATATTTCTGGTCGCCAATAACGACGGTGTGACCGGCGTTATTGCCGCCGTTGAACTTCACGACGTAGTCGACACGGCTTCCGAGGAGATCGGTCGCCCGACCCTTTCCTTCATCGCCCCATTGGGCACCGGTGATCAGTACAGCGGGCATCTCAGCCCCTTCCTTCGCACTAGGCAGATACCGAGCTAGTCTAGCGGAGCCACAGATCCCATGCCCCTGAGGGCGCAAAACAGCGCCCGGCAGCAGGCGTTTCTGCTGCCGGGCGCTGCCTGAACTCGGGGCTATGCCTCAGCGAAGTGGGAGGACAGGAACCAGCGATCCTTATCGAGCTGCTGGGCGACCGCGATCGCGATGTCCTGGCTCACGGGGTCGACGCTCTCGAGTCCCTCGATCGCGCGATAGATTGTCTCAAGTGTCGCGTCGAGCTGCGCGACCATCTCGCGGACGGTCACCTTTGCCTGCTGGAATCCTGGGCTGAGCTCGGGGTTCGTCGCACGCGCCGCGACGGTGCTCATGCGAGCGTCGATCGGCAGGCCAAGTGCGACGATTCGCTCAGCGACGGTGTCGGCAGCGTTCTGCGCGTTCTCCACAATCACGTCGAGAAACTCGTGCACGCCGACGAAGTTCATGCCGCGCACGTGCCAGTGCGCCTGCTTCGCGTTCACGTGGAGCGCGGTGAGGTCGTGGACGACCGGGCTCAAGTACTGGGCGACCCCACTCGGGCGATTCATGTCACCCTGCGCGGCCGGGATCCGGGCTTCTTGCATTGTCATACTGGCTTCCCTCTCTCTCGGGAGCGCCCGTAGGTGCTGGGCACTCGGTACACCTCAGGGTACGCGGTGCACCTGAACACCGCACTAAGAATTCCATGTGCTTTTGCCACGGCCTGGCTAGGCTGATGCCAAGTTGCCAGGATCCTCCTGCCGCAGCCACTGCCCGTCACGAAGGGGATCAATGACCACCAACCGCATCGTCATCGGCGGGGCGTCCGGCTTCCTCGGATCGCGCCTCCGCGAGGAACTCACCGCCGACGGTTGGCAGGTGGCGACGATCGGCCGCAGCGGTGCCGACGCGAGTTGGGATGACCCGGCCGCGATCCTCCGCCTCGTTGACGGTGCCGACGCAGTCATCGGCCTCGCCGGCAAGAGCGTCGACTGCCGGTACAACGACGCCAACCGCACTGAGATCCTCCGCTCGCGCGTGGAGACGACTCGGGCGCTGGCGACCGCGATTGCCGCGAGCGAGCGCCCGCCTGCGGTCTGGCTGAACGCGAGCACCGCAACCATTTACCGGCACGCGATGGATCGCCCGCAGACCGAGAGCACCGGTGAACTCGGGAGCGGATTCTCCGTCGACATCGCTCGCAATTGGGAGCGCGAGTTCTTCGCCCCCGAGCTGCCGGACACCCGCCGGGTCGCGCTGAGGATCGCAATCGCGCTCGGCGACGGGCCCGCCACGAACATGCTGTTCCGGCTCGCGAGGCTCGGCGTTGGCGGGCCGCAGTTCGACGGGCCGTGGTTTCGGCATCGCCGCTATCGAGGGATCGGCTCCGACCCGACCGAGCCCGCCGGTCACGGTTGGCATCGCACGCGCGGCCGGCAACGCTTCAGTTGGGTGCACGTCGACGACGTCGTGGGGGCGGTGCGCTTTGCGCTCGCGACCGACTCGCTCGCGGGGCCGGTGAACGTCGCGTCGCCCGGCGCGAGCGACAACCGCACGGTGATGCGGGCGATGCGGCGCACCGTCGGGGCCTGGTTCGGGCTGCCCGCGTTCAGGTGGATGCTCGAGCCCGCGACGTGGGTGCTGCGCACCGAATCCGAGATGGTGCTGAAGAGCCGCTGGGTGGCTTCCGAGAAGCTGCTGGCCGCGGGCTACGAGTTTCGCTGGCCGGAGCTTGAGCCGGCGCTGCGCGACATCTACGCGGGGCGCCGCGCTGGGTCCGCCCGATCCGCCGCCGCGACCCCGGGCTCCGCGGCGACCCCAGGCTCCGCGGCGACCCCCAACCCCAACCCACCCGATTAATCCATTCCGACCCTTATACAGGCCATACAAGCCTCGGAATAGATTAAACGGGGGGGGTGGGGTGCGCAGGAGTTCCGCGCCGCAGAGTACGGTGGAGCCGTGCCTCCTCGCCGCAAATACCCCGCAAAGCGCTCTGCCGCGACGAACGCGCGCTACGCGAAGCGCCGCCAGAACCGCCTCGCTCGCGTCGACAACGACCTCACGGACGACCAGTGGCAAAGCCTGCTCGACGCCTGGGGCGGCTGCGCCTACTGCCAGGGCGACGGGGCGGCGCTGCAGCGCGACTGCGTCCAACCCGTCTCGCGCGGCGGCCGCTACACGCTCGGCAACGTCGTGCCCGCCTGCGCCTCCTGCAACGCGAGCAAGCACAACACCGAGGTCACCGGCTGGCTTCGCCGCAAGAAGCTCGACGAGCGCGCATTTCTACTGCGGCACGCGACGATTCTGCAGGAGTTGCTGCCGGACGAGGATCCCGCGCCCACGGGCGAGCCGGCCGCGGGCGCCCCGGCAGCAGGCGCCCCGGCAGCAGGGGCCCCGGCAGCAGGTGCCCCGGCAGCAGGTGCCCCGGCGGCAGCTGATCCCGCAGCAGCGGATCTCCCGCCGAACGCCGAGGTCAGCACCGAGCCGCGCTAGCCGCCCGCAGCTCTAAGCGCGCGCAGTACTACGAGTCGAAGCCCATCCCGACCGCGTCCATCGTCGACAGCCACAGCCCGCGCTTGCCCTCGTTGCGATCCGAGCGCGCCATCTCTGCGGTGGTGATGCGCACGCCCATCCACGCGACCGGCTCTGGGGGGAACGGGATCGGCTTCTTGCGCACGAGCTTCAGCCGGGTGCGCTCGTTGTCGATGCCGTCGAGCAGGTCGAGCGTGACGTTCGCGCCGAAGCGGGTCGCGCCCACGCCAAGGCCGGTGTAGCCGGAGGATCCGACGACACGGTCGCCGTGCGCCCGCGTAAAGAACGAGAAGAAGCGGCTGCAGGAGTCGATCGCCCCGCCCCAAGCGTGGCTGAAGCCGATATCGCCGAGCACCGGGAAAGTCTCATAGAAGTGCGCGACGAGCCGGCGGTAGGTCGGTTCGCTGTCGTAGTACTCGTCTTTCAGCTGCTTGCCGTAGTGGTACAGCGCGTCGTAACCGCCGAAGAGGATCCGCTCACGGCCCTCGTCGTCACGGGTCTTGCGAATGTAGTGGAAGCGGTTATTCATGTCGGCGAGGCCCTGGTTCTCCACCCAGCCGAGTGCCTCGGACTGCTCAGGGGTGAGCGGGTCGCTCATGATCGAGTAGTCCCACACCGGCACAATGAAGGGCCGCGCGCGCCGCAGCAGCGACGGGAAGACGTTGCTCGCGAGCGCGACGCGGTCAGCGCGCACAGTTGCCACGGTCTCGTCGACGTCGCTCGCCGTCGTGCCGCCGACGGTGAGGGTGATCGCGTCGGGCGCGGCCTGCAGGTCGCGCACGGGTGAGTGCTCGTAGATCTCCACTCCCAGTTCAAGGCAGACGCGACGGAGCTCCCAGGCGAGTCGCGCGGGCTGCACGAGCACGTTGCCCTCGTGCTCCCAGAGGCCCGCGTGGTACGCCGGGGAGTTCACCTCGGCCCTCACACGCTCGCGATCCATGTAGACCGCGTCGGGGTTCTTTGCGGCCTCCGCTTCAAGCCAGGCGACCTGGTGCTCTTCGGTCGCCACGCGCAGCACTCCCGTCTCCTGGTAGCCGCAGTCCATGCCGTAGCGGCGTACGGTATCGCCGAACTCGCGAATGTTCTCGAGCCCGAGCTCGTGCAGTCGCGCGGTCTCCTTGGGAAGGTGCCGCTCGCCGTTACTTGCGCCGTGCGTGAGGCTCGCTTCACAGAAGCCGCCGTTGCGGCCGGAGGCTGCCCAGCCGATCCGCTTGCCCTCGAGGAGCACGACGCGGCGGTGAGGATCGCGTTCCTTCGCCAGCAGCGCTGTCCACAGGCCCGTGTAGCCGCCCCCGACGATCGCGAGGTCGGTCTCGATGCTGCCGCGGGCCGGGGCGAGCGCGTCCGGGCGGCGGGGATCATCGAGCCAGTACGGTTCGCGCTTCGTGCCGGCGAGGGCGGAATCGATGCGTTCCGCCGATACGGCGGCCTCGGCGCGTTCGTATGTGGTCATGCTGCTCCTTCGGGGTTGGGTGCCGGTCCTGCGCCGATGTGGTGTTGCGCCGCTGCTGTGCGGGCCTGCGTGGCGATCTGCGGCCGGATGTCTCACCAGTAGCATCGTGCCCCGAGTTGCCGAAATAGTCAATATTTGAAGCACGCCTTGCTGTCAGAGCAAACTCTCAGGGATTAGTTTTGTGTTTCCATGAAGTCTGACCTACAGTGATGGGACACAACGAAGTTTCGATACACGGAGGTATCCCCATGAGTTCTCTGCCAACGCCGCCTCGGACCCAGCTGTTCATTGCCGGCGAATTCACTGACGGGCAGTCGACCGAGCGTGTGGACATCACGAGCCCCGGCTCCGGCGAGGTTATCGCCTCGATCCCGGTTCCCACCCAGGCAGACCTCGACCTCGCGGTTGCCAAGGCGCACGAGGCAAAGACCGCCTGGCGCAAGCTCGGCGTCTTCGCTCGCGCTGCCATCTGCCACCGCGTCGGCGATGCGCTCGAAGCACGCGTCGATGAGCTCGCCAAACTGCAGTCCCTCGAGCAGGGCAAGCCGCTTGAGGAGTCCCTCGCAGACGTGAAGGAAGCAGCGCAGCTGTTCCACCTGCACGCCGAAGACGCGATGCGCCTGTACGGCGAGACGCTGCCGTCGAACGACATCAACAAGCGCCAGATGACCACGCGCGCGCCGATTGGCGTGTTCGGCATCATCACCCCCTGGAACTTCCCCCTCCTCATGTTCGCCGAGTTCGTCGCACCGGGCCTTGCCACGGGCAACGCACACGTCGTCAAGCCACCGACGAACACGCCGCTCACAGTCCTCGCCGCGATGGATGCCATCGTCGAGGCGGGCGTTCCCGCAGGCCTCGTCAGCGTGCTTCCCGGCGGAGGCGACTTCGGCGCAGCCCTCGTGTCGCACCCGGGCATCGACGCCGTCGGCTTCATCGGCTCCTCGGCAACCGCCGCGAAGATTCAGGCCACCGCGGGCCTGAAGCCCCTGCTCATCGAGGCATCGGGCAACGGCCCGGTTGTCGTGCTCGCTGACGCCAACATCAAGCGCGCCGCCAAGGCCGCTGTCGACGGCGCGTTCTACTGCGCCGGCCAGGTGTGCTGCGCAACCGAGCGCGTCATCGTTCACCGGGACGTCCACGAAGAGTTCGTCGCGGCTGTGCTCGAGTACGCGAAGGAGACCGTCGTGCTCGGCGATCCCTTCGACCCGAAGACGAACCTCGGCCCGCTGAACAACGAGGGCGTCGCAGAGAAGATGGACCGTCACCTCGCAGACGCACGCGAACGCGGCTTGAACATCCTCATGGGCGGCGGCCGCCGCGAGGGCCAGGCGACTGACCTCTACTACGAGTTCACCGTCGTCGATGACGTTCCCGTCGATAGCCTGCTCTCCCGCGAGGAGTCGTTCGGCCCGGTCCTCCCCATCATCATTGCGGAGGACGACGACGACGCGCTGCGCATCGCCAACGACGACCCGCTGGGCCTGCAGGGCGCGGTCTTCACCGAGAACCTCACCAAGGCGTTCCGCTTCATGGAGGAGATGGAGGTCGGCCAGGTCATCGTGAACGACTCCAACGGCTGGTGGGACGTCAACATGCCGTTCGGCGGTGCCGGCGGCAAGGGCACCGGCTGGGGGCGCATCGGCGGCATGTACACGCTGCACGATATGACCTACCTCCGCAACGGCGTAATCCACATCGGCGAGTAGCCGAATGCGCTGGCCGGCCGGTTGCGAGTGTGCGAACACTCGCAACCGGCCGGCCAATCTTGGTAGGTTGTGAACACAACCGAACCGACGAACACCAAGGAGCCCGCATGCCGGTCGACCTCGACGAGACCGATCGCAAACTCATTGCGATCCTGCAGCAGGACGGCCGCCGTTCTTTCAAGGACATCTCTGAGGAGACTGGTATTCCGGCATCATCGGTGCGCTACCGCGTGCAGCGCCTCGAGGAGTCGGGGACGCTCCAGATCGTGGGCGTCGCCGACCCGCTGAGGATCGGCTTCGACCGCCTCGCTCTCATCGGCATCAAGTGTGCGCTCGGCAAGGCCCGCGAGGTCTGCGAGGAGCTCTCGAAGCTCTCGGAGACAAGCTACGTGGTCCTCACCACCGGACAGTTCGACGTGATGGTCGAGGTCGTGTGCCGCGACATCGCTCACTACACCGAGTTCTTGCACGAGCTCCTGCCGAAGATCGACGGCATCACCGGCACCGAAACATTCTTCGTACTCGAGGCCCACAAGCTCGCGTACGGCTGGGGCATCGGTGACGAAAGCCCCACCCCCACCGACGGCGCCGCGGGGGATCCCAGCTAGGCCCCGCCACAGAGCGCTCCTGCGGGGGATGCCAGAGCCGTCGGCTCTGGCATCCCCCGCAGCTATTTCAGCGACCACGCAAAGGAATTCAGTATGACCACCGAGAACACCGCCACCACCGAAGCCACCGTCAACGCCACCGCCCCACTCGCGCTATCGCCGGGAACTGTCATTCAGCTTCCGGAAGCTGCTCTGCAGCTGGCAGAACTGCCCACTGACGAGATCCGCGCGGGGGCACCGCAGGCAGGCTCCCGCAAGATTGCAGCAGGCCCGGGGCTGAACATTGGCATCTGGGAGATGACCACGGGCACCGCCGTCGATGTCGAGGTCGACGAGTGCTTCCTCGTGCTCGAGGGCCGCGCGACGGTGACCGTGCAGCCGAGTGATGCAGCGCAGGATCCGCGCGTGATGGAGCTCCGCGCGGGCACGATCGGGCGGCTGGCGGCGGGGATGCACACCGAGTGGGTCGTGCACGAGACCCTGCGCAAGGTCTACCTCTTCCCCGCCACCGCGTAACGCTCCGGGCTACGCGCCCGAACCGGCTTGCACAGGGTGCTTGCGCTCGATGCCCGCGCCCTCGACGTCGACGTTCGGGATGATCCGGTCGAGCCACTTCGGCAGCCACCAAGCGGACTTGCCGAGCAGGTGCATGATCGCGGGCATGAGCAGCATCCGCACGAGGAACGCGTCGAGCGCAACGCCGACCGCGAGCCCCACACCGAAGGACTTGATCATCACGGAGTCCGAGGTGATGAAGCCGCCGAATACCGCGATCATGATGAGCGCCGCCGCGATTACCACGCGCCTGCCGGCCCGGAAGCCCTGCGCGACCGCAAGCCGGGCGGGGGCGCCGTGCACGTAGGCCTCGCGCATCCCTGTCGAGAGGAACAGCTGGTAGTCCATTGCGAGCCCGAAGAGGATCCCGACGAGGATGATCGGCAGGAAGCTGAGCAGGGGCCCCGGGGTGTGGATCCCGAGCAGTTCGCCGAACCAGCCCCACTGGAAGACCGCCGTCGCGACTCCGTAGGTGGCGAACAGCGACAGCACGAAGCCGGCGGTCGCGATGAGCGGGACGAGCAGCGAGCGGAACACCATCGTCATGATGATGAACGACAGGCCGACCACGACGAGCAGGTAGACGGGCAGCGCGTCTGCAAGGCCCTCCGAGATATCGATGTTGATGGCCGCCTGGCCCGCGACGCCGAGCTCGATGCTGCCGTCGACCGGCGGTAGCTCGCGGAGTTCACGCACGAGCGTTTCGGTGGATTCGCTGTTCGGGCCCTCGGCCGGAATCACCTGGAACGCCGCCATGCGGTTGTCGTCTGACACCGCAATCGGGGCGACGGCGGTCACATCGTCGAAGGCCGCCAGTTGCCGGGCGACGCTCACCTGAGCGTCGAGCAGCCCTGCGTCATCGAGGCCCTCGGGGAGGTCCGCCGTCACGAGCACGGTGCCAGTTGCGCCCTCTCCGAACTGGGATTCGGTGAGGGTGTGCGCGAGGTGCGAGACGGAGCCCGCGGGCTCCGACTCGCCGCCTGGCAGGCCCATGCGCATCGAGAGCGAGGGGATCGCGATGACGAGCAGCGCGACCACGACGCCAACCGCAGTGACGACGGCACGCCACGTCGGCATCGGTCGGATCGGCTTCGCGGGCTTCGCACCGGCCGTCGCCCGTGTGGGATCCACCGCGGGGCCACCAGCGGATCCACCAGCGGATCCACCAGCAGACCCAACCGCCGCGAGCTGCGCGATGGCTGCGCGCCCCTTCTTGCCGAGCACTCGCTCACCGGCGAGGCCGAGCAGCGCGGGAATCGCGGTGATCGTGAGCAGCACCGCAATGAGGATGCTGAACGCACCTGCGGTGCCCATGAGTCCGAGGAAGGGGATCCCGGTGATGTTCAGCGCGAGCAGCGCGACGATCACGGTGGCTCCTGCGAAGACAACTGCGGTGCCGGCCGTGCCGTTGGCGAGCGCAATCGACTCGCGCACGGGCATGCCCTCGAGCAGCTGCTTGCGGTGCCGGTTGATGATGAACAGCGCATAGTCGATGCCGACGGCGAGTCCGAGCATCACGCCGAAGATGGGGGTGACGGAGGCCATCTGCACAACACCGGAGAACGCGAGCGTCGCGAGCGACCCGATCCCGACTCCCGCGATCGCGGTGATGAGCGGGAAGGTGGCGGCGAGCCAGGAGCCGAGCACGATAATGAGCACGATCGCGGCGATGAGCACACCGATCACCTCGCCGACGCCGAGGATCTTCGGAACGCCCTGCGCGATGTCGGTGGAGAAGCCGAGCTGCAGCCCCTCGATCGGCGAATCGGAGAAGTGCGCGATGACCCCGTCTTTCGCCTCCTCGGACAGGTCGAGCCGAGGCTCGGTGAACGCGACATTCACGAGCGCGGTGCTGCCGTCTTCTGAGACCATGCGGATGCCGTCGGCGAAGCCCATGAGCTCGGCTCCGAGTTCGAGCTGGGTGGAGCCGTCGTCGAGCTGTGCCTCCTGTGCGGTGAGCTCAGCCAGCCCATCGTCGAGGATCCGCTGCTGCGCGTCGAGCTCAGCCGCCTGCGCGTCGAGCATCGTGAGCTGCGCATCGAGTTCGGCGGTGGGGAAGCCTGCGGCCTCGGCCTGCGCCTTGCCCGATTCGAGCTGCTGGCGGCCGTCTGCGAGCTGTGCCACGCCTGCGTCGAGCTGCTGCTGCCCTCCGTCGAGCTGTGCGCGAGCGCTCTCGAGCTGCGCTCGGCCTGCGTCGATCTCGGTTCGGCCGTTCGCGAGCTTCGCGCGCTGATCGGCGCGCTCGGCTTCGGTGTCGAAGGGATCGACCACGGCGGCGACGTCGGTGAGCCCGTCGGCGGAGTCCACGAGGGCGCTGATCTCAGCACGCTGTGCTGCGGACAGCGGGCTGCCGTCGTCGGTCGCGTAGACGACGGTTCCGGCTGCTCCGCTGAAATCAGGGAGCTTCTTCTCGAGGTCCTTGATGACCTCGCCGGATGCGGTTCCCGGCACGTCGAAGCTCGAGGTGAGCGTCGTAAACCCGAGCGCGAAGCCGCCTGCGGAGAGTCCGAGAATCACGATCCAGGCGGTGAGTACCGGCCACGCCCGGCGGGAGGCGAAGCGCCCCAATCGATGTAACAGCTCGGCCATGTGCTTCCCGTTCCCGCGCAGACGCGCATTGTGCATGCTGAAAGCTCGTCCCGGAGGTCCGGGCTGCGAGCATCTGGCCAACGCTTCCCCGGATTGGCCACCCCAGGTAGACTAAGACGCAACGTCTCGTCTAGACAAATTACCGACGAGATACACAGGAGGTTCCCATGTCGCCCACGAGAAGCGGCCCGGTGCGCAGCGAGACAGCGAGGCTGAAGATCCTCGAGACGACGGCCCGCCAACTCGCAGACGTCGGCTTTGAGCGGCTCACGATCGAGGGCATCGCCGCCGAGGCAGGGGTCGGCAAGCAGACCATCTACCGCTGGTGGAAGTCGAAGAGCGCCATCGTCGCCGAGTGCCTGGTCGAGGGCATGCTGCTCGAGGAGGTTCAATCCATTCGCACGAGCGGCAACGTCAAAGCAGACCTCGCCGAGTGGCTCGACCGAGTCTTCGCGACGATCAGCAATTCAGAGAGCGAAGGGCTGCTGCGCTCGCTCATCGTTGCATCGGCCGACAACTCCGAGGTGGCTGTGCGGGTGCGCGGTACGATCAGCGGCGAAGACACCCTCACGTCGCGGCTCCGGGCGGGCATCGGCGAGGCCCCGAACCTCACCGCAGACGCCCCGTTTCAGGAGATTGCCGAGGCGCTTGTGGGCGCGATCATTCTGCGCACCCTGGCCCGCGCGCCGATGACACCACAGGAGACGCGACGCCTCCTCGATGCGACGCTCGGCACGCGGCCCGAGTAGCGGTCAACGGCTCATCGGTGCGTCGCCGTTGAAGGTTCCGCGGCCCAGAGCACGGTCCCGAGCGCCGTCCCAAGCGCCGCCCCAAGCGCCGTCCCAAGCGCTCAAAGGACATGTCCTCAGCGAGGCCAGGGCTGCTCGGCAGCTGAAAGACCCCGACCTCGCTGAGAGCATGTCCTTTCGGCGGTATTCAGGTGGGGGGGGGAGGGGGATCAGCACGCGCTCACGGTCATTGCAGACGTCATGAGCTCCTGCTGATCGCCGAGGCCCACCCCTCAGCTACGAAGAGCTGACTACTGGGCAGCCTCGATCTCAGCGATCGCGGTCGCGTCTGCGCCGTTCAAGAACTCAGTGAGGCGCTCGACTTCACCGGTCTCGCCAATCGCTTCGGCCCCGCGACGCAGCGCGTAGAGCGCGCGGAGCACTCCGCGGTTCGGCTCGTGCGACCAGGGCACCGGCCCGGCACCGCGCCAGCCCGATTTGCGGAGCGTGTCGAGGCCGCGATGGTAGCCGACGCGGGCAAAGGCGTACGCCTCAATCTCTCGCCCCTCAGCGGCTGCGGCATCAGAGAGCTCCACCCACGCGAGCGGCGACTCGGGGTGCGCGCGCACGACCGACTCGGGGTCTCCCCCTGCGGCGAGCGCCGCGGCGACCCCCGTCTCGGGAGCGAGGAGCGTGGGGTCTGGGCCTAGGAGATTCTCACCGATCATGCCGCCAGCTTAGCGAGGCCCGCTGAGCACTCAGCGGGCCTCTCGCACATACGCGACTAGCGGTAGTTCACGAACTGCAGCGCGACCTCGATGTCGGCTCCCTTGAGGAGTGCCATCGTGGCCTGCAGGTCGTCGCGGCTCTTTGAGGAGACGCGGAGCTCGTCGCCCTGGATCTGCGACTTCACGCTCTTCGGCCCTTCGTCGCGAATGAGCTTGTTGAGCTTCTTCGCGGTCGGCTGGTCGATGCCCTCCTTGAGCTTCGACTCGATGCGGTATTCCTTGCCGCTCGGGTAGGGGTCGCCGGTGTCGAGCACCTTGATCGACATGCCGCGCTTAATGATCTTGGACTGGAGCACGTCGAGCACCGCGAGCGCGCGCTCCTCGGTGTTCGCCTTGATGAGGATCGTCTCGCCTGAGTGCGACACGTCCGCCCCAACGCCCTTGAAGTCGTAGCGCTGCTCGACCTCCTTGCGGGCCTGGTTTACGGCGTTCTCGACCTCCATCGAGTCGATCTTGCTCACAACGTCAAATGAAGAATCAGCCATGTCTCCAGCGTAGACGAAAGGGGGCGCAATGCGTAGCGGGCGCAGTTCCCGCCGCTGTCACAAAAGGTAATGCGTGACATAAGCAAAGCGAAAGTGTTGCTAGGATCGTTGTTTGTCGCCAGCTCAGACCTGCGCTGCTGCTCACCCGCTGAAAGGATCCACATGTCGTCACCGGCATCTTCACCCGCCACCGCACCCTCCGCGGCATCCGCGCCCACACCCCCATCGGGGTCGGCACGGCGCCGCCTGCCGAAGTGGATGACGTCGTTCGGCTGGCAGATCCTCGCGGCCCTCGTGCTCGGTCTCGTGCTCGGCGCGGTCGCCCTGAACCTCGGCAACGACGCGGCCGATAACCCCAACGGACTGCACGCCACCCTGAAGGTCATCGGCTCGAGCTACGTGACGCTGCTGCGCGCCGCGGTCGTCCCGCTCATCTTCACGGCGATCGTCTCGAGCATCGTTGGCCTGCGCAAGGTCACCAACGCCGCGCGCCTCGCCGGCCAGACGCTGCTCTGGTTCGCGATCACCGCGCTCATCTCGGTCGCGATCGGCATCGCCCTCGGCGTCACGCTAAAGCCGGGCGAGACCGCCGCCGGCTCGAACCTCGAGACCTCAGACCCGTACACGGTCGGCACGTGGTGGAACTTCCTCACGGGCCTCGTGCCCCAGAACTTCCTCGGCCTCGGCGTCTCGGGCCGAGTGGACCTCGAGACGGGTGCACTCGCGGCAAACGCGAGCTTCAACGTGCTGCAGGTCATCGTCGTGTCGGCTGCCGTGGGCATCGCCGCGCTGAAGATCGGCAAGAAGGCCGAGCCGTTCATTCAGCTCACCGAGTCTGCGCTCACGATCATTCAGAAGGTGCTGTGGTGGATCATCCGGATCGCCCCCATCGGCACCCTGGGCCTCATCGGCAACGCGATTGTCGAATACGGCTGGGACAAGATGGGCACGCTCACGCTGTTCGTCGCCGTACTGTACCTCGGTCTCGCAATCGTGTTGTTCGTCGTGTACCCGGTGCTCGTGAAGGCGCACGGCCTCTCGATCCGGCAGTACTTCTCTGGCGTGTGGCCGGCGGTGCAGCTCGGCTTCGTGAGCCGATCCTCCATCGGCACGCTCCCCCTCACGCAGCGCGTGACCGAACGCAACCTCGGCGTGCCCCGCGGCTACGCGTCGTTCGCCGTGCCGCTCGGCGCGACGACCAAGATGGACGGCTGCGCCGCGATCTACCCAGCGGTCTCCGCAATCTTCATCGCGCAGTTCTTCGGGATCGAGCTCTCGCTCGTGCAGTACCTCCTCATCGCACTCGTCTCGGTGCTCGGCTCCGCCGCGACCGCAGGAACCACCGGCGCAACCGTCATGCTCACCCTGACGCTCTCGACGCTTGGCCTGCCGCTTGAGGGTGTTGGCCTGCTGCTCGCAGTCGACCCGATCGTCGACATGGGCCGCACCGCGGTCAACGTCGCAGGCCAGGCGCTCGTTCCCGCGATCGTCGCCAAGCGCGAGGGGATCCTCGATGAGGAGCTCTACAACGCACCCCGCAAGGGCCTCGCCTTTGACAACACCGACACCGACGGTGACGACGAGGTCGACGCCGCTCCCGTGAGCGCAAGCACCTCAGACACGAGCTCCCCGGAGCGCGCAGAGGCTGCCGCAGCCACGCGCTAACTCGGCCACCCGCAGGTCACCTGACGCTGCCCCACTCCTTCCCCTGACACCTCGGTGCCACCGGGAGGAAGTGGGGCAGCGTCCTACGTTTCGATAGAATTGTGCGCGCCGAAGCTGGACACCCGAGCGCACGCGAGGGGACGAAAGGACACATCATTTCAGCGAACCACATTCGCCCCCGCGCCACCGTTGGCGCAGCCCTCGCCGGCCTCCTGCTGCTTCCGGCACTCGCGGGGTGCAGCATCTTCCAGGTCACGCCGACGTTCTCCGAGGAGTCTGCGACGGGCAGCAAGGAGACCCAGGCGGACATCGCCGATATCGCCGTTGGGGACTGCCTGAACGCTACGGAAGACTCGGTGGTCTTCGACGTGCCAGTTGTGCCCTGCGCAGAGAGCCACGACGAAGAAATCTTCGGCGAGTTCGAGCTCGCCGGCACCGAGTACCCCGAGGCCGCCGTGATCGAGCAGGAAAGCGACGAACGGTGCACGGCGCTCTTCGCCGATTTTGTTGGTATCGATTACTACGACTCCGAGCTCGACTTCTACACACTGACCCCGACCGCGGAGGGGTGGAACGACTTCGGCGACCACACCGTCAACTGCGTGCTCATCGACCCTGCTGGTCCCGTGACGGGCAGCCTGCGCGGGGCTGCACGCTAGGCGATCACGGAAACCGCGCTGTGTCGCGCCTCCCGTGCCGGTTGCCGACGCTCGCACACTGCGGCGGCGCCAACCGGCACGGAAGGCGGCGCTAGCTGCACCTCACAGCGCGGCCGCGCGCACCTCGCTGCGGAGAACGTGCTTGAGGATCTTGCCGGACGGGTTGCGAGGGATGTCGCGGGTGATCAGTTCACGAGGCAGCTTGTAGTCAGCGAGATACTCGGCAGCGAAGGCGCGGAGCGCGTCAAGCTTCACATCACTGCCTGGAACCGGCGTGACGATCGCGACGATGGTCTCACCAAACGTGTCGTGTTCGCGTCCGACTACGGCGACGTCCTGCACATCGGGGTGGCCCGCTAGGGCGTTTTCGACTTCGATCGAGTAGACGTTGCGCCCGCCGGTAATGATCATGTCTTTCAAACGGTCGACAATCGTGATGAAGCCGTCTGCGTCGCGGACCGCAAGGTCGCCCGTGTGCAGCCAGCCGTCCCGAATCGCCTCGGCCGTAGCCTCAGGCTTGTTCCAGTAGCCCTTCATGATCGTCTCGCCGCGCAGCAGGATCTCTCCGGTCACACCTGTCTCGACGTCGTTCCCCGCGGCGTCTACAAGCCGCAACTCCGTGTTTGCGACCGGCCAGCGCCCGGTCGCGTCTGGCCTCGCGACGACGTCCTCGGGCGTTGAGTAGATCCCGGCAGGGCCGCCCTCTGTTGGCCCGCACAGCTGCAGGAAGTCCACCCTCGGGAGCGTCGAAACGAGCTTCTCAACAGCGCTTGGCGGCATCGGAGCCGCACCGAAAAATCCGAGTCGCCAGCTCGAGAGGTCACGGTCACCGATGTCGGGGACCATGAGCATCATCTGATACATCGTCGGCACCCCGAGGAACACCGTGATGCGATGCTCCTCCAGGGCGTTCAGCACCGCGGTCGGCTCGAACGCTGGCAGCACGACGTGCGTCGTCCCGAGCGAGAAGCCACTGAGCACGAAGAGCACGAGCTCTGCGCAGTGGTACATCGGAGCCACATGCAGGTTACGGTCGAAGGAATTTACGCCGATCGACGACATCGAGACGCCGACCCACAGCAGTCTGTGGTGGTCAAAGACAGCCCCCTTGGGGTTTCCAGTGGTTCCGGAGGTGTAGATGATCATGCAGTCGTCGTCTTCATACACTGCGATCTGCGGGTCACTGTCGGGCATCGTCGCGGCGAGTTCGACAAAGCTCGCAAAACCCGGCTCTGAGCCCAGCGACATCAGCTGAGCAGCCGGCGGCCGTTCAAGACTGGCAAGCCCCTTCACCGCAGCGGCGGTTTCACCCGCGAACAGCAGCAGCGAAGTGCCTGAATCTTCGAGCAGGTACGCCAGCTCCCGAGCAGTGGATCGCGGGTTGAACGGCGAGACGATCGCGCCGATTTTGAATGCGCCGTACATCGCGAGGATGAAGCGGTCAGAGTTCGGTGAGATGATCGCCACGCGATCACCCTTCTGCACCCCGAGCGAGAGCATCGCGTGCGCGTACTGGTTGATCTCGCCGTCGAGCTGCGCGTAGCTGCGCTCGGTGCCCTCAAAAATCAGTGCGATCCGGTCTGGGTGGCGGTGTGCATTTCGCGTGAGTTGTCCGCTCAGTGTTGCCATGATTTTCTCCTCTTCATTGGGGGTAAGTCAGGTTCATTGGGGGTAAGTCAGGAAAACGTTGGGGGCCGCTTGGCGAGCACGGCAGCCACCCCCTCAGCGAAGTCAGACGTGTGAATGAGCTCGATCTGGCCCGCGCGCTCGCCATCAAGCGCTCGGTCGAGGTTGCCGAGTGTCGCTGCGGCGAGCGCACGCCGTGTGAGTTCGAGGGCGCGGCGCGGCCCCCTGGCGAGCTGGCGCGCCACGGCCTCCACGTACTCCTGAAGCTCACCGTCTGGAAGCACCCGCGCGACGAGTCCGGCGGCCGCGGCCTCGGCGGCGGGGAGCCGCTGCGCAAGCAGCGCTAATTCTGCAGCCCGCGCCCGCCCGATCGAAGCGGCGAGCAGCGCAGTGGATCCACCATCGGGCATCAGCCCGACCTTCGTAAACGACAGCAGAAAATACGCATTCTCCGCCGCATACGTGAGATCCGCGGCGCAGGCGAGGGCAACACCGTAGCCGACAGCTGGCCCGTTCACCACCGCGATCACGGGCACGGGAGCCGAGACGATGCGCCGGATCACGGCGTTGGCCGCGTCCATCACCGCCCCGGGGTCTGCAGCGGTCACGGCAGTGAGGTCTGCGCCTGTGCAGAAGGCCCGCCCCTCTCCCGTGAGCACGATGGCTCTACACCCGCTCTTCTCCGCTCCCGCGAGCGCGGAGTCGAGCGCTGCGAGATCCGCGAGGCTGAGCGCGTTCAGCCGCTCGGGCCTGCTGAGGGTGATGCGCAGCACCCCGTCGCTCGTTGACACCCGGACGCCATCTGAGCCCGCCTGGCCCGGCGTTTCCGCCTGCTCAGCCAAGTCGCTCGATGATGGTGACATTCGCCTGCCCGCCACCTTCGCACATTGCTTGCAGGCCGTAGCGGCCACCGGTGCGCTCGAGCTCGTGCAGCATGGTCGTCATCAGCCGGGTACCCGTCGCACCGATCGGGTGCCCGAGTGCGATCGCGCCGCCGTTGGGGTTCAGCCGTGCGGGGTCGGCTCCGGTGTCTCGCAGCCACGCAAGGGGGACGGGCGCGAAGGCCTCATTCACCTCAAACGAGGAAATGTCGTCGATGCGCAGCCCGGTGCGTTCGAGCGCACGCGCCGTTGCGGGCATCGGCGCTGAGAGCATCACGATCGGGTCGGCGCCCAGCACGGTCATGTGGTGGATCCGCGCGCGGGGCGTGAGGCCAAACCTGCGCACCGCTTCCGCTGACGCGATGAGCATGCCGGAGGCGCCGTCGGAGATCTGGCTGGCAACGGCGGCGGTGATTCGCCCGCCGGGTGAGAGCGTCGACAGCCCTGCCATCTTCTCTAGCGAGGTGTCCGCGCGCGGTCCTTCGTCGCTCGCGAGATCGCCGTAGGGCAGGATCTCGGCGTTGAAGCGCCCTTCGGCGACCGCTCGCAGCGCGCGGGTGTGGCTCTCGAGCGAGTAGCGCTCCATTTCTTCCCGCTCGATCCCCCACTGTTCAGCGAGCAATTCAGCTCCGCGAAATTGCGAGACCTCCTCGTCGCCGTAGCGGGCCCGCCACCTGGTCGAGCCAGAGTACGGGTCGCTGACGCCGAGGGCCTTGCCTGCGGCCACAGATGACATGAGGGGGATCTGGCTCATGTTCTGCACTCCGCCGGCGATGATGAGGTCGGCGGTGCCGCTCATCACGGCCTGTGCCGCAAAGTGCACGGCCTGCTGCGATGACCCGCACTGTCTGTCGACCGTCACGCCGGGCACCGTTTCCGGCAGCCCTGCTGCGAGCGCCGCCGTGCGAGCGATGTCACCCGCTTGCTGTCCGATCGCGTCGATGCAGCCGAGGATCACGTCGTCGACCGCTGCGGGATCGAAGCCGTTGCGTTCGACGAGCGCCGCGATCACGTGTGCTGCGAGATCCACCGGGTGTGCTTCGGCGAGCGACCCGCCGCGACGGCCGACAGGGGTCCGTGCCGCGTCGATGATGTATGCCTCGTTCATGTTTGCCTCCTTGGTATGCCTCAATGTCGTGAATCGCTCTCTGGCTGCGGCGCGCGGGCGTGCAGGTAGACCTCAAGCTGCACCGTCAGCACCGGCTTCCCGTGCTGCTCGACGAGTGTGTTCGCCGTCGTCACAAGCGCTCGGTCGCGTTCGTCGAATGCGATGTCGGTTACTGTCACTGTGCCGGTGAGCCGGTCTCCCGGGCGCACGGGCCGAGAAAATCTGAGCTCCCTCATTCCCCTGCCCGCAATCATCGCCCAGCGGTAGCCGGCCGCCTCATAGGTCAGTCTGGTGAGGATCGCCAGCGTCTGAACGCCGCTGGCGATGAGCCCGCCATACAATCCCTTCTGCGCCGCCTCACTGTCGGTGTGGAACCACTGCGGATCCCACTGCGCTGCGAACTCCACGAGTTCGGCGCTCTCTACCTCGTAAGTACCGAGCTCCATCTGTTGACCAATGCGCAGGTCTGCCGCGTAGACGAGGTCTGCTTGCGCGGGACGTGTCCGAGCCGCTGCGCCTTCCGTTCTCATCGCGGAGCCATTCGGATCGCGCCGTCAAGGCGGATGGTCTCGCCGTTGAGCATCGGGTTCGTGACGATTGCTTCGACGAGCTGGGCGAACTCCGACGGGTCGCCCAGCCGGCTCGGGTGCGGGACCTGCTGCCCAAGCGAGTCCTGGGCGGCCTCCGGAAGGCTTCCCAGCAGCGGGGTCTTGAAGAGCCCGGGGGCGATCGTGTTCACGCGGATGAGCAGCGATGCGAGATCCCGTGCGATCGGCAGTGTCGCTCCGACCACGCCGCCCTTCGAGGCTGAGTATGCTGCCTGGCCGATCTGGCCGTCAAAGGCAGCGACCGAGGCGGTGTTGACGATCACCCCGCGCTCGGAATCGACAGGATCGTTGAGCGCCATGGCCTGTGCGGCGAGGCGAATGACGTTGAACGTTCCGATGAGGTTCACGCGAATCGTCCGTTCGAAGTCGGCGAGGGGGAACGGCCCGTCCCTGCCAACTGTCTTGTGCGCGCTGCCGATGCCCGCACAGTTCACGAGGATCCGGAGCGATGCGTTCTCGTTTGCGCGTTCGACCGCGGCCATCACTTCGTCCTCGTCGGTGACGTCTGCGGGCACGAACTCGACGGCGTCGCCGAGCGCTGAGAGCGCCTCGGTGTTTGCGGTCGGAAGGTCAACGGCGACCACCCGCGCGCCGGATCTTGCGAGGGCGGTGACCGTGGCGAGGCCGAGGCCAGAGGCGCCGCCTGTCACGAGTGCTGTGGTTCCGGTGATGAGCATGGGACTCCTGTCGTAAAGGGATGAGGGTTACTGGTGCGCGCCGCGTTGCCGGGTCGCGGCCGGCGGTGCGGTTCGGCCCGATTCGGTCGGGTCAGAGGTTGCGGCCGATGAGCTCTTTCATGATTTCGTTCGTGCCGCCGTAGATCTTCTGCACCCTGGAGGCCGCATACATTTGCGCGATCGGGTACTCCATCATGTAGCCGTAGCCGCCGAAGATCTGCAGGCACCGGTCGACAATCTCGCACTGCTTTTCGGTGCCCCACAGCTTCGCCATGGAGGCGGTCGCTGCGTCGAGCTTGCCGTCAATTTCGAGTTGGACGCAGTGGTCCATGAACGTCTTGCCCGCGAGCACGTCTGTCTTGCACTCCGCGAGCACGAACTGCGTGTTCTGGAAGTCCATGATCGGTTTACCGAAGGCCTCGCGTTCTTTTGCGTACTTGATCGCCTCCACGACAGCAGCCTCTGCAACCGCAATGCCAGCGACGCCGAGGATGAGCCGCTCGCGCTGAAGCTGATTCATGAGTTGGTAGAAGCCCTGGCCTTCGACGCCCCCGAGCAGGTTCTCGGCAGGCACCCGCATGTCGGTGAAGGAGAGCTCACGCGTGTCCTGGCCGTGCTGCCCAATCTTGTCGAGTACGCGTCCACGCTCGAAGCCCGCGAGGTTCTCCGTCTCGGCGACGAACAGCGACATGCCTTTCGCCCCCTTGCTCGGGTCGGTCTTCGCGACGATGATGAGCAGGTCGCAGTGAGAGGCGTTCGAGATGAAGGTCTTGGATCCGTTGATCACGTAGTGGTCCCCGTCGCGGACCGCCGTGGTGCGGATCGCTTGCAGGTCAGAACCGGTCCCGGGCTCCGTCATTGCGATCGCGAGCACGCTTTCGCCCGAGACGCACTGCGGCAGCCAGCGCTGCTTCTGCTCCTCAGTCGCGAGGCCAGAGATGTAGTGCGCGGCGATCGTCGAGTGCACTGAGAACCCGAATGCGGTGTCGTGCGCGAGGGCCAGCTCCTGCTGCACGACCGCTTCGTGTCCAAAGTTGCCGCCCCCTCCCCCGTACTCCTCAGGAATATCTAGGCACAGCAGCCCGGCAGAGCCCGCCCCGGTCCAGAAGTCTCGGTCGACGCCGTGCTGCTGCGCCCACCGCGCTTGATGCGGCGTTGCCTCCCGGCGGAAGAACTCGGCAGCGTGCTCGCGCAGCCGGGTCTGATCCTCGGTTTCCCACGGGGAGCGATAGTTCGGAAAAAGTGCGCTCATGGCTGCACCTACTTTCGGTTGAATACGGGGACTCGCTTGGCGAGAAAGGCGGCCTGCCCCTCGCGGCTGTCCTCGGAATGGATGGCAACGTGGAAGTTACGCTTCTCGTGTTCGATGCCCTGCGCGAGTGAGGTCTCGAACGACTGCAGGGCGGCGTCTTTGGCAAGCGCGACCGCAACGGGAGAGTTCGCGGCGATGCGCTCGGCCATTGCCTGCGCTGACCCAAGCGCTTCTCCGTCGGCGACAACTTCGGCGACGATGCCCGCGTCGCATGCGCGCTGGGCCGAGATGAAGTCGCCCGTGAGCAGCAGCGCCATCGCCTTAGACTTACCGATTGCGCTCACGAGCCGCTGGGTTCCCCCGCCGCCGGGAATCACTCCGATCTTCACCTCGGGGAGGCCGAACCGGGCCGATTCGCCCGCGATCACAATGTCGCAGGCGAGCGCCAGCTCGCAGCCACCGCCAAGCCCGAGCCCCTCGACCGCGGCGATGACGGGCTTCGGGAACCGTGCGAGGTCGGACCAGATCGTTCCGCCCGCTGCCCGTCGATCGCCAAGCAGCGGAAGCGCCCTGAACTCGTCGAAGGCAGTGATGTCGGCACCGGCGCAGAAGACACTGCCAGCGCCCGTCAGCACAACAGCCCGCACCGAGTCATCGTGTTGGAGGCGTTCGAGTTCGGTGGCGAGGGCGGTGAGCACCGCCTCGTTCAGCGAGTTCTTGGCCGCGGGACGGTTCAGGGTGAGGGTGACCACTGCGCCTTCGCGCGTCGTCAAGAGTGGGGTTTCGGTCATCATTGCTCCGTGTGTAGTGAGATGGTCGCGTTGCTGGTCAGTGCGTGACGGCAGGTGTGGCCGCGCCCCGCACCCCGACCAGGGGGATGTCACGCTGCTCCGCGAACTCTTCCCAGTCGCTCGTCGACTTCGTGAGGAACACGCGTTCGAGGTCTTCGTGGGTCTCCGCCCCGCCCAACCCGACGCGGGTCCGCTCCCAAAAGTGGGGTTCGATGGCGGCGAGGGCGATGAAGCCATCGGCGCTCGCATACACCCGGTATCCGGGGTGCGTTCCGCCAAGCGGTGCCCCCGAGCCTGTCAGCCCGTGGCGCACTGCCGCTCCTGCATCCGCAGCGGCGTGCGCGAGCACGACCCGCTCGTGATGACCGGCGCCGGTGCTCGCTGCGACACGAAGTGCCACAAGCGCTGCAGACACCGCTCGTTCCGCGCCGAGGAGATCGGCCACCGGCACAGTGGGCAGAGCCGGCGGTTGTAGCGTGCCGTGGGCGGCCTGATAGGTGAGGTCGTGGCCGGGCACCTCGGCGGCATCACCGTCATGGCCGACGATCTCAATGTGCGATAGCCGCCGAAACCGGGCAGGCAAATCGGCGAGGCCGAGTTTACGCAGCGCCGAAGGCCGCATCGAGGTGATGAGCAGGTCTGCCGCAGCGAGTTCCTGTTCGACCAAGGCCCGGTCGCTCGCGGCTTTGAGGTCGAGGGTCTTCACCTGCTGTCCGCTCGCGAGATCGGCGTACCAACCGGGTGCGGCTGCCCGAAGCGGGTCACCCGCTGGCGGCTCAACCTTGGTGACGGTTGCTCCCAGATCACTCAGGCGCTTAGCCGCGAGGGGGCCGGGAAGGTTGATCGCGAGGGACAGCACTCTGACGCCCCGCAGTGGTTGTAGCTCTGACATCTCAAATCCTCTTCGACTATACGGATGTATAGCAATTAATGCGTATGTACTGGACTTTGTCAAGGGTGTAGGGTTTTTGCTGATGGACATGAACCCTGCAACCGACCCGCGCGCCAACGGCGAGGACCTGACGGCGAAGGCGCGCATCCGCAACGCCGCACTCGACCTCTACGCCGAGTACGGCGAGGAGCGGGTCTCAATGCGCACCGTTGCTGCGCATACGGGTGTCGCGGTCGGGCTCGTGCAGCACCACTTCAAAACAAAGGAGGGGCTCCGCGCCGCAGTTGAACAACTCGTCGTGGACTACTACGTCGCGGCCATTGCCTCAGTGCCGCACGAGGGAACACCAGCACAGATCGCTGCAGCAAAAGACGACGCCGTGCAACGCATGCTCGCGGAGCACCCGCCCGTCGTGAACTACATTCGGCGCACCGTGCTCGACCCCAGAGCAGGCGGCACCCTGCTCGAGCGCCTCACCGACCTGAGCCGCGGCGAGGTATCGAAGGCCCGTGCCGCGGGCAAGACCTCATCGAAGAGGTCGGAGTCGTCGCAGGTCGTCAAGCTCATGGTGCGCCAGCTTGGGCAGCTACTTATTCAGCCCATGGTCGACGACATCTGGGATCACCTCGGCGCAGACGACCCCGACGCCGGCGACAAGCCGACACTGTCGGTAACGATCGCCTAGCTGGCGATGCCCCGCTAGGCTCCAGGTATGGAGTCGCCGGTACTGAGCTACCTGCGCGAGGTGCACGCCGAGCTCGCGCAGCTGCGCGACGGCGCGCCATATAGCGTGGGGCCGGCGAGCGCAGTCGCTGATCCCAACGATTTCGGGATCGCCCTCGCCACGGTCGACGGGCACCTCTACGAGGTCGGCACCACCCGCACCGAGTTCTCGCTGCAGTCGATCTCGAAGCCACTGGGCTACGGCCTTGCGATTGCAGACCTCGGCATGGATGCCGTCGATGCGCACGTCGACGTCGAACCATCAGGCGATCCGTTCAACGAACTCTCGACGAACCCCGATACGGGGCGACCAGCTAACGCGATGATCAACGCTGGGGCGATCGCGGTCGCATCGCTCATTAAAGGCTCGGGCGGAAGATCCCCGATCCAGCGCATTGAGCACACGTACTCAGAATTTGCGGCCCGCAGACTCCGCAGCAACGGGCACGAGTACCGCGCCGAGCGCGCACGGAGCGACCGCAACCACGGCCTCGCCTACCTGCTGAGCTCAGCGGGCATCATCGAGGGCGACCCCACGAAGGCGCTCGAAACCTATCTGCGGCAGTGCGCGGTGCGCGTCGACACCCGCGACCTCGCGATGATCGCGGCGACCCTCGCCGCCGGCGGCACCAACCCGGCAACCGGCACCGAGGTGCTGCCCTACGAGGCGGTCGAGCGCATGCTCTCCGTGATGATGACCTCGGGCATGTACGACGACGCTGGCGACTGGGCGACGAGCGTCGGCATGCCTGCGAAATCAGGCGTCGGTGGCGGGATCATTGCCGTGCTCCCCGGGCAGGTGGGGCTCGCCGTGTACTCGCCGCCCCTGGATAAGCACGGCAACAGTGTGCGCGGCGCAGCCGCCTGTCGCCGCATCTCCTCTGATCTCCAAATGCACTTCGTGCGCTCTGCGCGCGTGGGCCGTTCAGCGATCAAGTCAAGCCACACAATCGACCAGGAGCCGTCGAACATTCGCCGCACCGAAGAGGCCGCGAAGGTGCTCGAGGAGCACGGTCACCGCGCGCTCGTGATGGAACTCACGGGCGATCTCTTCTTCGCCGGAACCGAGACCGTGGTGCGCGAGCTCAGCGCGCTCGAAGCTAGCATTGACCTCCTCGTGCTCGACGTGCGCGACGTCGACGAGGTCGGCGACGCAGGGGTGCGAATGCTGGAGGCGGTGTTCGCGCAGCTCACCGGCTCGCACCGCCAGATTCTGCTTGTGGACCCGGAAGACGCGCTTGCGGGCCTGTCGACGGACCTCACGGTGTTCGATTCGCACGACCGCGCGATCGGGTTCTGCGAGCGGCTCATTATCGAGCGGTACGGAACGGCGGCTTCGATTCCAAGTTCTGTTCCGGTCACCCAGTCGCCGGTGCTGGCGCCGCTGTCGCCCGCCGACGTCATGAGACTCGCGGCGCGCATGACCGCGCGGCACTGCCTCGACGGCGAGGTGATTCGCCGCGTTGGGCAGCGCTACGGCGGCGTATTCTTCATCGTTTCGGGATCGATCAGCATCATCGCCGCCCACACCGACGGCACCAGGTTCAGACTGCGCACCCTCGGGGCAGGCATGAGCTTCGGCGAGCTCGTGCTCAGCGCCGACGAGCGGCAGGAGACGACCGCGAAAGCGGAGGGGCCGGTCGAGCTGATGATGCTCGACTCAGATGCGATTGACGAGCTGGAGCGGGACGATCCCGCGCTCGCGGCGCAACTCTGGCGTGCGCTCTCACGCGATGCCGCCCTCCGAGTGGATCGACTCACCCGGGCAAACGCGGCACGCATTCGGGACTAACCGCCTCCCACGGCACGGTCACGCCGGCGAAGGTGGCCGGTGCGCACGGGTGCTGGCGCGGCTCCTGGCACGGATCACCCGTGGGCGCGGCAGCGCGCACCGTCGACCCGCTGAGGCGCCGCCTAATACCCGAGGGAGGCGCCTTCTTCAACCCTGGCGACAGACAATTTTCGTTCGCCGAACGGCGTTTGACTGTGGGCAGTGAACAACCATTGTGTTTTGTTAGTAAAGCTTACGAATTATTGATAGGTTGTCTGCTGGCTTGCTTTGGAAGGGAACCAAAGCTCGCATCCAGGCGCGATGTCGCCCTGGAATTCGCAAGCTGCGGTTCTTCGCAGCCCAATTTGGGGGGTTTCTGTAGTGTCTTTGATCCAAACGCTGTCGAAGGTGGCAAGCACTGCCATCATCGCTGGGGCAGCGCTGGTCGCCATCCCGAGCGTCGCGCTCGCGGCGCCGGTTTCCGCGAGCAACGCGGACTCGTGTATTCCTGAGGGCGGCGGCATCGGCACCGGCACGCCCAACCCGGTCGATGGCCAGGCAAACGTCTACGTCGGCGGCAACTTCAACCTCCGGGCCGGCGCAGAGCTCGAGGGCCTGCTCGTCGTCGAGGGGAACGCCACCTTCGGCGGTGCCGGACTCTACAACGCGGGCGTCGTCGGGGTTGGATCGCTCCTCACCCCTCCGGCAATGAGCGACATGATCATTGTGGGCGGTGACCTCACGGTTGCCGCAGAGCGCCGTCTCGACGTCGGAAGCTTGATCGGCGGAGGCGTTCGGGTCGGCGGTGCCGTCACTGCAGCGGACAACGCTATCGACACCAACGGCGCGGAGCTTGTATCAGGCCTGGGCAAGCCCGCCGCACTCGGCGAGCGCGCGGCCCTCGGGGGGATCCTCACCCAGCAGTCGGCTGCATACGCAAAGATGCCAGCCACTGGGACGTCCACGGTGGAGTACGGAACGCTCACCCTCACTGGCGACGGCACGACGAAGCGCCAGGTCTTCACGCTCGACGCAGGCAAGCTCGCCGGCTTCGGCTCCATTAAGTACGACAACATCGACCCCAAGGCGATCGTCGTCGTCAACGTCATTGGCGACAGCGCTAAGTTCAACGTGTCGTCGATGCTCAATGCCAACGGCTCGCCCATGGACACCGGAAACGGCGACAAGGGAGCCTTCGGAGCGCTCACCCAGCGGCTCATGTGGAACTTCCCGACCGCAAGTGAGGTCGTGATTGGCGGAACCGCTCAGTTCCCTGGCTCCATGCTCGTTGCAAACCCTGCATCTCAGACCACGGTTCAGGTGCCCGGCACCAATGGACGTATGTGGGTCGCGGGCAATCTCATCCATGATCTTGGCACCGGAAGCGAGATTCACGCGTTCCCGTTCCTCGATGGTGAGGTATTCGGCTGCGATCCAACCCCGCCGCCTACGGTAGCCCTTGCTGCTCCGCTCGTCGAGCAGGCCGTGTGCACCGCTGACGGCGCAGTATCTGTGCCGAAGGTCACGCTGCCCAAGAGCTCGGATCTGAAGTACGCGATCGTTGGGGAGGTCGCCGCAGGCAAGACGGTAACCGTTACGGCAACCTCGCTGACCGGCAAGCTGATTTCACCGCTTGCAGGCTGGGCCCTCGCGCACGACGCGCTCTCAGCGACCTTCGAGATCACTCTCGCTGACGTCGCGTGTGACCAGCCCGTCACCCCGGTCGCGCCCACTGTCACCCAGGCAGAGTGCACGGCCGACGGCAGCGCAACCGCACCGTCACTCGCACTCGCAGACACCGCAGGCATCAGCTACGCCACCACCGGCGACGTCGAGGCCGGCGGCACCGTGACCGTTACCGCGACCGCAGGTGAGGGATCCTTCCTCACCGCCGCAGACGGCTGGACCCTCGCAGACGACAAGCAGACCGCCACCCTCGAAATCGAGTTCGCTGACGTCGCGTGTGACCAGCCCGTCACCCCGGTCGCGCCCACTGTCACCCAGGCAGAGTGCACGGCCGACGGC
>NZ_JBLUNZ020000026.1:0-78180 GCF_048061935.2 Leucobacter sp. BZR 635
ACATGGGCAACTCTAGCCCTGCATTACTATGGATGTGAGAAGCACGAGTGGTTACCAATTTGGAAATGGTGCACACTTCGGACTGCTCAACGTAGCTAAAGGAGCGCATTAACTTGGCCGACCTGCCCCTGGTATCTCTCGTTGTGCCTTGTTTCAAAGTCGAGCGCTTTCTCAGAGGATTTCTTGAGTCGATCGACCTGCAGGGAGTTGACCCGGAGCTGTTCGAAGTCATTCTTGTGGTCGACGGCAGCCCGGACAACTCGGAAGCAGTGATCAGGGAGTGGGCGGCTGACACTCCTTACAGCGTCCAGATCAACGTGACCGAGAACCGTGGCGTCAGCTCAGCGCGTAACACCGGCTTGGATGCAGCGACTGGGCGGTGGATCACTTTCCCCGACCCCGACGACCTTCTCGGCGCGGGATACCTGCAGCACGTAGTCGATGCCATCAAAGCCGACCCAGTCGAGAGCCTGCTGGCGACGCGCCTCGTACGAATTGACGAAGGAACGAAGCAGGCCCTCGGGCACGCGCTGGACTATCGATACAGTCAAGGTACGCGAACTCTTGACCTTGCAGACGAACCCACGTTTCTGCAGCTCGCAGTGCACACTGCTCTCTTCCGTGCACATATCCTCGCCGAACAGCGTGTTCGCTTCGATCCCAGACTCCGAGTGTTCGAAGACGGAAAGTTTGTCGCGCAATATTTGCTCGCTGCGCAGAACACGCACATTCGGGTGTTGAGCGAGGCGCACTATCTGTATCAGGTCCGCGTTGATGGAACCGGGGCGCTGAGCGCGAGCGACGCAGACCCCGCGTCGCGTTACCTTGTGACAGCGCGCGCCGCACACCTCGAGCTCTTGCAGCAGGTGGACCAGGAAGACGCAGCGCCCCTGTGGCTTCAGTACATGGTGCTCTACGACCTCTACTGGCTCTTCGCTGCCAGTATGCGCATGAAGGACCCAATCCATGGCGCAGACGCAGAGCAGCTCCGCGAGCTGAACGCTCTCGTGCGGTCCGTGCTGCAGCGCTGTTCGACCGAAGCGCTATGGGGCTTCAACTTGGTCTCGGTCGTGCCCGAAATCAGGGGGGCGTGGATTGCTGCGAACGCTGGTGAGATCGCCGAACGTTGGGTACGCCGCTACCGCGAGGACCGAGGTTTGGGCGGGACCGAACTTCGGTACCTGAGCGTGGGCACGGAGCACGCAGAGCGCGTGATTTCGGGGGGGTCCTCCGTACAGCCACTTTATGCGAAGTGGCGTTCTGTGAGGTTCCTAGGAGAAGACTGGCTGTACGAGCGAATTCTATGGGTTCCCGCTAGTGGGCTGATTACGCTCACTTCCGAGCCTGGGGATCCTGAAGGTTTCGCGGATGCCGGCACGGTGCACACCGACGAGGACTTTCGAACCCGTTTCGGGTGGAATCGCCCGTCGACTTCGAAGCCTGTGGACGCGCGGCTCGCTGGGGGAAACCCCATATCTATGCCCGCACGCACTCCCCGCCGTAATCCGGCACGCAGGATCAGGGGCCTTGTACAGGGGCTTCTTAACCGCCTAGCCGTGGTTCCCCCGTTCTCGCTGCCGTATCGCAATGGTTGGGTCTTGCTCGACCGCGACACTCAAGCCAACGACAACGCTGAGGCGTTTGCCCAATACCTGGTGAAGCACCAACCGCGGACAAACACCCGATTCGTGGTTCGGAGGCGTAGCCCTGATTACCGACGGCTTCGGAAGGACGGAATCCGCGTTATTCCTTTTGGCGGTGCGCGACATTTTCTCGCTGTGCGGAACGCCTCGCACCTGGTGTCTTCCCATATCGACGAGTATGTAGTGCGACCGTTCGAACAGCTCGGGGTGGCGAAGACCTGGAACTTCGTCTTCCTGCAGCACGGCGTTACACAGAACGACTTATCCCGGTGGTTTAACGCGAAAGATGTTCAGTTGATCATGACGGCGACTGAGCCAGAACGTCGCGCATTCGTGTCAGACCTGACTCCCTACATTCTCAGCAACAAAGAAGTGCGACTTACGGGCTTCCCACGCCACGACCGACTGGTAGCCGCAATGGCGACAACTCAGTCGGCGCGGACGCGACGTTCAGTACTCATCATGCCGACCTGGCGGAGCTACCTACTCACCGAAGTCACCGGTGACGGAAACTCCCGAAGCGCAGGCGAAGCCTTCGCGGATTCTGAGTATGTCGCTCAGTGGTCTGCGCTGTTAAACAGTCCCAAGCTCGCTGCTCTCGCCGAAGCACACAACCTTGAGTTGGTGCTCCTGCCACACCCGAACCTGGAGCCGCACCTTGAATACCTCAGTATCCCCAAGTCGGTGCGAGTGGAGAGTTACCAGCAGGGCAGCATTGCGGGTCTCCTCGCTCGTGCCGAGGTGACCGTGACGGATTATTCCTCCCAATCCTTTGAAGGAGCATTCTGTGGAGCCCCGTGCGTGTACTTCCAGTTCGACCGTGAGGAGTTTTACGGTGGAGGCCATATTGGATCACCGGGATACTTCGACGTAGCCCGTGATGGCTTTGGCCCAGTCGTGCAGCACGTAGACAGCGTTTTCACTGGGATCGCCGAGGTCCTCGACGGGGCATCAGAACAGGCTCGCGCCTATCGCCAACGTATCGAGGAAATCTACCCGGCGCGTGATGGGAACGCAAGCAAACGCGTCTTCGACGCGATCTCTGCGCTCCGAGACCGCCGTTAGTCAGTGAGGAGGCGAAAGGCCTCTTCGTAGTTCCTCGCCTTTGCGGCGAGCACGACAGGCGCGTTGTGATGTGCGCGCGCCCTTTGTTGCTCGGCAGCGGTTAAACGCTGCCACAGCGTGGTGATGAGCAGTGAGAGTTGCTCCCGGTAATCGTCAGAACCTTGATCCGCGACCTCAATGAAAGGCATGAGGTCTTCGTTCAGAGTCTTGAAAAGCCAGTCGCGGTGGACCGTCTTCGGGAACGCGCCGGCGTAGATCGCGTCGACCTCAGTGAGTACGTTGATGCGCTGATGAAGGTGCTCTACGGTTGAGCGGTTCTGCGTGATGGAGTCTCCCGACTCCCGCTGCCGCCAAAGGTAGACCGTTTCTTGGAGCACGTCGAAGGCGCTCGCGGCGACAAACGCGCGCGCCGTGGGAACCTGATCTTCATACAGCGTGCCCTCGGGGAAGCTGCCGACCTCGCGCAGAAAGAACGCTCGGTCAAAAAGCTTGTTCCACGGGAAAACGTTGCGGGTGATTCCAGGAACATCTTCCAGCGTTCGCCGCTGCAGTGAGCGCCCGTGCTCTTGCTGCACCCAAGGTGAGCGCCAGCGCTCGGTACCGCGCAGATGCTCGAAAGCCCCCACCGCAAACTCGGACTGTGAGGTGCGGAGGCTCGCGACGAGACGTGCGATCGCGCCGGTCGGAATAATGTCGTCGCCGTCTACGAAAGCAAGATACGTGCCACTTGCGAGAGCGATGCCAGCGTTGCGGGCGCCGCCCGGCCCGCGGCGGTTGGTGCGGATCAGCCTGAAACGGTCATCCATCGCGCACATGTGCTCAGCGATGCGCGTGGAGCCGTCGGAAGAACCGTCGTCGACGAGAATGACCTCGAGGTCCCAGTAACGCTGCAGTCGGATGCTGTCGAGAGCCGCCCGCAGGTAGCGCTCGGTGTTGTACACGGGAACTACGATCGTTACCGTGCCTGAATCGAGCATCGTCTCGCGCGTCAGCATCGTACGCAACCTGATAAACCAAGGTTGTCGTTTGAGTAGTGCCCATCGAACACACCGATCCACTAGGGATATCCGGTGCAGCCTGAAAACGGCTGCCGTGGCGTTAGCGTTCACGAACTCTAACTCTTCAACGCGGCGACGGCTTCATCGATTGGGCCATCGAAATGCATCTTGCCCTTGCGAATGACGATTCCGCGGGTGCAGAGCTCCTTTACGGTTCCGACATCGTGGCTGACCACGACCATGGTCTTGCCTTCGGCCACGAGCTCGCGGATCTTATCGCGGCACTTGGCCCGGAACGGCGCGTCTCCTACTGAGAGGATCTCATCGACCAGCAGCACATCGAGTTCAGTGTGGATCGCAACCGAAAACGCGAGACGCAGAAACATTCCTGAGGAGTAGTGCTTCACTTCGTTATCGATGAACTCACCGATCTCTGAGAACGCAACGATGTCGTCGAAGCGGGCATCGATCTCAGCCTTTTGCATCCCTAAAATTGCAGCGTTGAGATAGACGTTCTCGCGACCAGTGAGGTCCGGGTGGAAGCCAGCGCCAACCTCGATGAGACCCGCAACCCTGCCGCGTGTGCGTACCCAGCCGGCATCGGGACGCAGCACGCCCGAGATGAGCTTCAGCGTGGTCGACTTGCCCGAGCCGTTGTAGCCGAGGATGGCGACGGACTCGCCCTCGTCGACGCTAAATGAAATCCCGTCGAGCGCGTTGAAATCTGAGCTCAGCTTTTTGCGCTTCAAGAGGCCAATAAAGGTCTCTTTAAAGGAATGTGTGTGCTTAATCTTGAACGTCTTGCGAACGTCATTGACAATGATCGCAGGCTTTGTTGAATCAGAGATTCTGGGCAAAAGACCCCTCCAACTTACGGAATACGAGCTGCCCGATAATCAGCGTACCGAGAGCGATGAGGAAGCCCCAGAGAATATTCATGAGCAGGCCTTCTGGGCGGTCGGATCCGGGGAGGCCTTCGGCAATCGGCCCCCAGAAAGCGCCGTGAAGAAGCTCAACGCCGACCGTCATAGGGTTCAGCATGTAAATGTCGTAGAACCAACCCGGGGCCCTGTCCTTGACCATCTGCCAGGAGTACAGCACGGGGGACGCCCAAGTGGCGAACATGAGAATGAGGTCGACGATATTTCGCGAGTCGCGGTACGCAACGTTGATGGCCCCGAAGAAGAGACCGAGGCCCAGAGAGAACATTACGATGATGAGCATGCCGAGCAAGAAAGCTCCGATGCTGAGGAACGAGATGTTCCAGCCGAGGATGATGGCGACGATGAGGAGCACCGCTGCCTGCGGCAGGAAGTGCACGATCGAGACACCGATTGCCGACAGCGGGAAGAGCTCGCGGGGAAGATAAATCTTTTTGACGAGAGCCTTGTTATCAACGATCGACGCGGTCGCGTTACGCAAGGCCTCGCTGAACAGGTTGACGGCCACGATTCCCGAGAAGAGGTACACGGGGAAGTATGGAATGCCGCGATTAGCCTTAAAAATCACGCCGATGACGAGGAAATACATGAGGAACTGGGCGGCTGGCCTGATGTAGGACCACACCCAGCCGAGCACGGAACCGTGGTACCGCGTCGAGATGCCCTTCTTCAGGAGCAGCGAGAGGAGGTAGCGATGCCGCAAGACATCGACCAAACCCTTGCTCTTTCCCGGAGTATCGAACTCCGGGTCGGTAAGCGCTTCTTTATATGCCACGACGATTGATTCTACTTCTATTCGCTGAGGGGTGTGCGGAGGTGGCCCTGTGAGTGTGCCGCCCCGGTGAGTAACTGATCCTCCAACAGATCGAGCACCTCCGCAACCCGGAGGTTATCGTGCCGCAACTCGTCGACCTCTTCGCGTAGCTCGAGGATTTCTGCCTGGAGCTTCGCGGCTTGAGGGCGGGCCGCGCGGCTGAACCGTGCCTTGAGTCGTGAGGCCAGGGACATGTTGATGCCTGCTTTCTGGGCGAGGGCTGCGGGAGAGAGGGGTTCTGCCGGGAGTGAGAAACTCACGCCGTACGGGCCGCGGGAGGCTTCGCCGCGTGCGGGCAGGATGTCTGTGAAAGTGACGAGCAGGCCGAGGGCAACCGCCTCGGCAGCGAGCGCCGACTGGTCGAGGTGCCAGGTTGCCGGGTCATCGGGCGACACGTCCGACGCGTAGCTGGCGTAGGCCGTGGCATAGGCGTTGCCACCCGAGCGAAGGGACAGCCGGATGAGTCGCAGCATATTCGCGCGTGCCCGGTGGCTGATCTGCTCGAGTATGTGGTTCGCCACCACGTCAAACGGCCCGGTGTGCCCTGCCCGTTGCGGGGCGAGCAGCACGGAGAGCCGGCTGAGATTCTCCTCGCCGAACGAAAGGTTAGTCTGCGCGGCAGCAGCCTCCCGTGCGTGGCTGAGCGCCTCGGCCGAGAAATCCACTCCGTGCACCGCACGCTCAGGGTGTCGCTCGGCGAGGGATCGGCTGAGGCCGCCCGCGCCGCAGCCGAGGTCGATGACGAGCGGGCTGGTGAGCGGTTGGCGCTCGATCCAGCTCTGTCCGGTCTTCCAGGGAGCTGCGGCGGCATTCGCCGGCTCCATGAACCAGTCGTCCCAGAACTCGCGCTTGAAGTTGAAGCCGCCGAACCAGTTCTCGAACCTGCGAACGGTCGCCTCGGGCGTTTCGAGTTTGAACCCGGGGATCGGGGTGCGCCAGTTCTCGTCGTAGTTCAGCACGAGCCAGCTCTCGACGTCAGCGGGCGCGGGGAAGTCGACGCCGTGCAGTGTGGCAGTGCTAAACGGCAGCATTTGCTCGCGTGCGAACGGGCCGCGAACGTGGAACGGCTGGTTGATGTTCCCGTCGTCGGTGAAGAACGCGGCAAACACATCGATGTGGAAGCTGGGCGCCGCACACTCGTCACGGAACACGAGCTGCAGGTGGGCCGCGCTGTGCTCCACCACCTCGTAGCCGGCAGCGCGCAAGGCCCGGGCGAGTGACAGCGTCTCGGCACCAACGAGCGCGGGGTTCGTGTGCTCCGAGAGGAACGCGATGTCGACGTCGTCATCGTGGGGAAGCAACTTCCCGCTGCGTACCGCACCGAGCAGGGTGCCGCCAACGATGAACGGACGCTTCGACTGTGCGAGCAGGAGGTCGATGAGCGCTCCGGTCTCGTCGAGCAGGCTCGCGATAACCGCGTCTGACAGGTTTGCGAGATCGGGGGCGAGTAGCCCCCACTTGTTCACGCTGAGCGCCAACCCGTCTGCGCGCTCGACGGTGGTCTGGGTGCCGTCGGCAGAGAATTGGATCTCGCCCTGCCAGAGCGCCGCGCCGGTTGCGGAGTCCGCCACGGTGGCCGCCGTGCGCCCGAGCAAGTGCGGGGCGAGGGGCTCCGGCCAGGGAATCAGATTCTCGGAGCCCAGTTCGAGTTCAGCGGACTCGACCGTCCAGATGCGCCGGCCCGAGAACAGCACATCGACGGCGAGGCAGCCCTCTGGAAGGTCCCAGATGGTGAGGCCGGCTGGGCTCAGCTGCGGGTGTCTCATCTGTGGTGTCGCTCTCTGGGTGTTACCCCCATAAGTGGGGTCGTGCCCTCCACTCTACTTGTTCACCCTCTCGACACCTGGTGAAGAATGGCCGTCCCCGCCCTGACGTTCACGCAGGCCGGATAGAGTTGTGACCTGTCCTATGTTGTTACGCGAGAGGCCCCTCCGCCGATGTCAGTTACGTTGCAGAACGTTGTGTTCCCAGATGTGGGCGGCGACCCAGATGTCTTGCCGCTGTACTTGGATCCGGAGATTTGGACCACGATCGATGGCCGCCCGGTCAGGCTGAGTAACCTCGCCACACTCGAAAGCGTGCTCTCGCGCTCGAGCACCCGGGTGCGCGCGGGCGAGCGCGTCTCGTTCGGTACCTACTTCAACGCGTTCCCGGCTTCGTACTGGCAGCGCTGGACCGTCGTGAAGACGGTGACGCTGACGATCGGAACCGAGGGTCAGGGCACGGTGCTCGTGTACCGCACGAACTCGAACGGACAGCAGCAGCGCGTTGCATCGCGTGCGGTGTCGGGCCCGCAGGAGTCGCGGTTTGAGCTGCCGCTCACCGCGTTCGGCGATGGTGGCTGGTACTGGTTTGATCTTGTTGCGGGCGATGAGGATCTCGTGCTCACGGCGGGCAATTGGGCGACCGACGCGGAGCCGGTGGCCGCGGGCCAGCTGAGCCTCGGCATGACGACCTACAACAAGCCCGACTACTGTGTCGCGACGCTCGAGAACCTCGCCAAGAACCCAGCGCTGCTCGACAATATCGACCAGGTGTTCTTGGTCGATCAGGGCACGCAGAAGGTCCGTGATGAGCGCGGCTTCGCTGAGGTCGCAGGAGTACTCGGAGAGAAGCTCAACGTCATCGAGCAGCCCAACCTTGGCGGCTCTGGCGGGTTCTCGCGGTCGATGGCCGAGACGCTTGAGCGCGAAGACACTGACTTCCTGCTGCTGCTTGATGATGACGTCGAGTTTGAGACGGAGAGCGCGATGCGCGCACTCCAGTTCGCCCGGTTCAACCGCGAGCCCACCATCGTTGGCGGACACATGTTTGACCTGCTCGACAAACCCGTGATTCACGCCTGGGCTGAGGCGATCCGCCCCGAGCCGTTCCTCTGGGGCCCCACCTTCGAAGAACAGCACCGCCACGACTTCCGCGAGTCGAACCTGCGGCAGACGCCGTGGATGCACGCGCGGCTCGACGCAGACTACAACGGCTGGTGGATGTGCCTGATCCCGAAGAAAGTCATCGAGACGATCGGCCTCTCGATTCCCGTGTTCATCAAGTGGGATGACGGTGAGTACGGGCTGCGGGCCCGCGAGCACGGCTTCCGCACCGTTTCGATGCCCGGTGTCGCCCTCTGGCACGTCTCCTGGCTCGACAAAGACGACACGCAAGACTGGCAGGCGTTCTTCCACACCCGCAACCGCATCATCGCTGGACTGCTCCACTCGCGAGCCCCCAAGGGCGGCAAGCTCATGCAGAACAGCGGCAGGCAAGATCTCAAGAAGCTGCTGAACATGCAGTACTACGCCGTCGAGCTCGCGGTGAAGGCGCTGCGCTCGGTGCTCGCAGGCCCCAACGCGCTCCACGCCTCAATGGCCACTGACATGCCAGAGGCCCGCGCGGTCGCGAAGGGCTTCCCAGAGACTCAGGTGTACCGTCCCGGTGACGCCTCGCTGCCGCCGGCCGCGTTCGGACGGGCGCTGCCCCGAATCGGAGGCAAACCCGTGGGCCCATCGGGGGCAAGGCTTGCGCTCTTCACGCTCAAGATGGTGCCGAAGCACTGGATGCGGAAGTCGTCTGAGCGGGACGCGCCGCAGCCCGATCTCGAGTACGCGAAGCGCGACGCCGACTGGTGGAAGATTCCGCATCACACGAGCGTCATCGTCGGCACCGCCGACGGCAGCGGCAAGGCGTGGTATCGGCACGACCGGGCGAAGTTCCGTAGGCTCATGCGGCAGAGCCGCAAGCTCACCAGGCAGATCGAGCGCGATTGGGATCGGCTGGCAGCGGAGTACCGTGCCGCCCTGCCGAAGCTGGTCTCGCCGGAGGAGTGGAAGCGCACCTTCGACGGGCGCTGACCGCGCGCCGCGGCGTGCGCAATAGGCGAAGGCCCCGTGTCTCAGGAGATGATCCTGAAACACGGGGCCTTCGCTATCGCTGCGCGCTAACTGCGCGCCGCAGTGCGCGGCGCGTTAGCTGACGACGTGCTTGCCGAGCGTGCCGAGCGAGTTGAACTTGCCCTTGGCAATCGACTGGCCCATGAGTGACAGCGCGTTCAGGCGCGAGGTGAAGCGGTTGCGCGCGGCACGTGCCGACGACTTCCACCCGAGCTCCGAGAAGCGCTTGGCCTGCCACTGGAAGAAGCGACGCTCCTCGTTGAAGCGGTAGCCGTTGAGCGCCTTCACCATCGAGTCCGAGCCCATGTGGCGGCGGTAGAGGAAGGCGAGCTCGGGGTCGATGACCATCGTGCCGTTCTCGGCGGCGATGTCGAGCAGCAGCGCCAGATCCTGCACCACGTCGTAGCCCTCACGGAAGCCGAGGCGCTTGACGGTCTCGGTACGCCACGCGAGCGACGGGAAGTATGCCCAGTCGGCGCGAATCAGCGAAGTCGCCATGCGCTCGCCCGACAGTGTCGAGATCCCGGTGGCCTTCGGCGCGTACGCCTTCTTCACGCGGTCAGGGAGGGTGTTGCAGGCAACGCTGTTCTCGTTGATCGTCTGCACGCCGGGCTGCACGACGTCTGCGTGCGGGTAGGCGGCGAAATCGCGGAGGATCACGTCGAGGTAGTTGGGCTGCATGATGTCGTCAGCGCCCATCATTACGAAGAACTCGGTCTCGACGAGGCCGAGCGCCTTCCGGTAGTTGCCGTTCGCGCCGAGGTTCTTCTCGTTGCGCTGGTACGTCACGCGGGAATCGCGCGAGGCGATCTCGGTGAGCCAACGCTCGGGCTCGGGATCGGGGAAGCCGTCATCGATGATGACCAGGCGCCAGTTCGGGTTCCGCTGGGTGAGCACGCTGTTCACCGCGGCCTTCATGAGATCTACGTCGCCGTAGTACGGGAACATGATGTCCACTGTGGTCACAGGTAATCCTTTCGAAAAATGCACGCGTCCATACCTGCGAGCACATACGGGGTCAACAATATCAGGTTCTCTGCTACACGAAGCAGCTGCCCCCTGGTTCTCCCAGGCTGCGGGGCACGGCGAAAACCTGGTGTTTACCTGGCCAGAAGCTCTTCGTGCGGAAAGGGAGGCCAATGGGCGTGGGCGGGTAGAGTAAAATTCGAGGGTTGGTGCCACTCCAACGTGCCCGAAAGGTGACTGTATTACATGACTTGGATCGAAACCTGGCCGGTGTTTCTGGCTGGCTTGGCTATTTTGATCCTGCCCGGCGCAGTTATTCTGCGACTCGGTGGGGTGCGCGGCCTGAGCATGCTCGCGCTTTCTGGCCCCGTGAGCATGAGCGTTGCGGCCTGTCTCGCAGTCGTGCTGCCGTTCGTCGGGCTGCCATTTTCGCCGCTGACGTTCTGGGCGACCGCTGCGGTCGTCGCGGTGATCGCGCTGCTGTTCAACCTGTGGCAGCGGCGGCGCTTCCAGAGCGAAATCAAGACATCGCTCGCGATGAACGGCTTCCCGAACAGTGGGGGGCTGTGGCGGCCGCTCGCTTGGGTCGCCGTGGCGATCGGTGCCGTCGGAGGTGCGGTGCTCATCGGGCGGACGCTGATTCGCACCATCGGCAACCCGATGAACTTTTCGCAAACGTTTGACAACGTCTTCCACCTGAACGCGGTCAAGCACATCTCGGAGACCGCCAACGGCTCTTCCCTCACGCTTGGCAACCTCACTGAGGCCTCGCAGGGCTTCTACCCCGCGGGCCTGCACGATGTGATGGCGCTCGTCGTCGTTGCCTCGGATGCGCCGGTTGCCGTGGGCGTGAACGTCGTCGCGATTCTCATCAGCGCGCTCGTGTGGCCGCTTGGCTGCATGTACCTGGTCACCCGCATCGTCGGCAAGCGGCCGCTGCCGGTCATCGCCGCAGGCCTCTTCTCGGCGGGCTTCAGTGCGTTCCCTTACCTGTTGATCGGCTTCGGTGTGCTGTACTCGCTGTTTGCCGCCATCGCGCTGCTTCCGGTGGCGCTCGGGCTCATCATCGAAGTGCTCGGCCTGTCGAAGCTCAAGCCGGTGTCGCCCGTCGTTCCCGTGGTGTGGCTGATCGTCGTGCTGCCCGGCGTTGCGATCACTCACCCGAGCGCCCTCGTCGCGCTGATCGCGTTCGCGTATCTGCCGCTGGCCGCACGCGTGCTCTCAGAGGTGATCGCTGCGGCGAAGCGCCAGCAGCCGCGTAAGCGAGCCGCGGTGTGGGTCGTGCTGCTCGCTCTCTACTCGGTTGCGGCACTCGTCGTTTGGCTGAAGGTCCGGCCCGACCTCACCGCAGCGCCGTGGGAGGCGCGTCAGAGCACCTCGCAGGCAATCGGCGAAGTCATTGCGAGCGCCCCGATGGGTGCGATCGCGGCCTGGGTGATGATGATCCTCACCATCATCGGTGCGTACGTCATTCTCCGCTGGCGGCGAGACCTCTGGTGGGTGCTGGGCATTTATGCGGTGGCCGGAATTCTGTACATGTTCGCCTCTGGCTGGGGCATCGGCACGCTCCGCACCTTCATGGTGGGCGTCTGGTACAACGATCCATTCCGCCTGGCCGCGCTGCTCCCGCTGGCAACACTGCCGCTCGTCGTGCTCGGCTTTGACGAGCTCATGCGATGGTTCGTGCCCGTTGTCAGGTCGGCAGTCGCCTACGTCTCCTCACGAGGATGGATCGGTTCGGCTTCGCCGCGCCGGGTGAGCGTCGCTGCTCTCACCGCGGGAACACTCGTCGCCGTCTTCGCCGCAGCGATGCTCTCGCAGTCGGGCACGCTCTCGAACGTAAAAGAACGTATTTCACAGGTCTTCTCCGAGAGCGGTGACATGCGCCTGGTGAGTGACGACGAGGCTGCCGTGATTGCGCGAGTACCCGAGCTCGTGCCCGAAGACGCCGTGATCGTCGGGAACCCGTTCACGGGTGCGTCGCTCGCGTACGCCCTTGCCGGCCGCGAGATGCTCGCGCCGCACATGTTTGGCACGCGCAGCGACGACGAGCAGTTCCTCCTCGACCACTGGAGTGAGGCTGCGTACAACCCGGCAGTCTGCCCGATTGTTCGAGACCTCAACGCCTACTGGGCGCTCGACTTTGGCGACGAGACGGTCATCGAGACGAGGGATCGCTACCTCGGCGTCGACGGCCTAGACGACAATCTCGCGCCCGGCATCGACGTGGTCTTCGCCAAGGGCGGGGCGCGCCTGATGAAGGCGACGGTCTGCGAGCAGTAGCTGCCCGCAGCTGACTAGTTCTGCGACTGGTCGGCTGCGAGCCGCTGCTCGAGCTGCTCAACCCGCTGCTGCAGCATCGCGTGCTCTTCGGTCAGCACGCGAAGCTTGTTCTCGTGCAGGGTGAGCTCTGAGCTGTGCTGCAGGCTTACCAGGCTGAGGGCGACCACCGCGATGAAGAACAGCAGGTTCGTTGAGACCTCGACCCCCAGCAGCGATGCGAGCCATGCCACCGAGGCGGGGAAAACCGCGACGATGAGCATCAGGACACCCGCGAGCAGCCACCACATGGCGTGACGCTCCTTGAGCTTGCGCCTGCGCAGCATCTCGAACGCGGTGATAATCAGCAGGGTCGCCGTGACTATTCCGACGATGTAGATTGCGATGCTCATGAGACGGTCTCTTCCGGCGTGGGGGCAAGTTTGGGTGAGGGGCGCAGAAACGCGAGCGCGAGGGCAAGCATGGCGCGGACGAGGTAGACCGTCAGCTTCCAGCCGCCCTGCGAGGGAACGCCGCCGGCGCGCGGGCGCATGGTGACGGGGACCTGGCAGATCCGCAGGCCCGCCCGCTGCGCGATCACGAGCGCCTCAATGGTATCGCCGAGGTACTCGGCGGGAAACTCCTCTGCGAAGAGCTCGAGCCCGCGGGGGCCAATCGCTTTGAAACCGGAGGTGGTGTCGGTAAGTCGCACGCCGCCGGTCTTCGAGAGGATGCCGCTGAGCAGCTTCATCGCCCACTTGCGCGGGCCAGAGACGCTGTAGTCGCCGACGCCCGCAAAGCGCGCCCCGATGACGAGGTCGTGGTTGTCGAGCTGCTCGACCAGGCGCGGCACGTCGAGCGGGTTGTGCTGCCCGTCGGCGTCGACCTGCACTGCGACGTCGTAGCCGCCGCGAACTGCGAACTTGAAGCCGGCTCGCATCGCGCCGCCAACCCCGAGATTCACCGGCAGTTCGAGCACGAGTGCCCCGGCCGTCCGAGCTTCGGCAGCGGTGCCATCACGCGAACCGTCGCTCACCACGAGCACGTTAATGCCGGGCAGGGCCCGCAGGGTCTCTTCGACAACCTGTCCGACCACGCCCTGTTCGTTGTAGGCCGGCATGATGATGAGTACTTTTGAGCGTGGTGCAGTCACGTGTTAAGCATAGTCGTGCGGTGGCGGAAGTCCCCGTGTTGGCGGTGAACGACTGCCTAACGCTGCGGGAGTAGTGGCAGTAGCTGGTCGCGCAACGGCGTCGCAAGCGACAGCGAGTAGCTTCGCGATAGGTGGTTGCCGTCGAAATAGACCGGAACGGATCCCGCGAGCGCGAAGCAGACGGAGTCCGTGCAGAAGCGGTCAGTGAGATCGATGACGCTCACGTTGCCATCGCTGCGCGCCGCCGCCGCAAACGGGTCGTTCGCGAGTGCCTCCGCGCGCGGGGCAGCGCAGGCCATCGGGTCGTCCATGTGCTTTGCCAGGCAGTCTGGCGTCGCGGTTTCGCGGGCGATCGGGGCATCGCGGATCACGGCGATCTTCGTGCCGCTCTCGCTCCACTGCGAAAAGAGGCGAGTGGCCGCGTCGAAGTACTGCTCGTCCTGGGGCCTGCCGCTGCCGTCGTCGATTTTCTCGGCGGCGGCGAAGCTCGAGGCGATTACCAGGTCGGGAGCGGGGGAGCGCTTCGCGATGACCTCGGACAGTTTGCTGCTCCAGTCGAGGCAGCGCTGCTGCGTCTCCTGGGTGTCTGGCGCGCCATCCATGAACGAGACGCGGGGCACGTCAACGAGCGGGCAGCCGCCCAGCAAGCTGAGGTTCACCTGCCAGCCCTCGGCCCGGGCGATCTCAAACATCGCTGCCTGCCAGTGCTCGGCGTGCGAGTCGCCGACGAGCCATACCTCGGGTGCCTGGGGGTCGCCGTCGCTAAAGTCACAGCGCTGGTAGAGCTGTTCATCGCCGACAGCGATCACGCCCGGAACTGCGGTGCATGCATCCTCGACGAACCAGGGCGTCTGGTTTTCTGCCACGGGGAGCTCGGCAATCGCGGCGAACGGATCGCCGCAGTCGGCACCTGGCGCGAGGCTCTGCGCCCCAAAACACTCTGAGGATTCGAGCTCTTCGGTGCGTTCCGCGTCAGCGGCGGCGCGCGCGTCGACGACGCCGACGATTGCGGCAGAGCAGGCGAAGAGCACAGCGATGGAGGCCGCGAGCAGGCTGAAGAACTTCGGTAGCGATGCGCCCGCGAGCAGCTTCTGCCGCGTGGTGTCTTCGACGAGATACTTGGTCGCCGCGGCCAGCGCAAACGAGAGCACGATGAGCACGATGCGGTCGGCGAAACGAAGGTCCCGCGCGAGCGCAAAGGGGGCGAGTACGATCAGCGGCCAGTGCCAGAGGTACAACGAGTACGAGATGTCGCCAGTGAACTGCACCGGCCGAATCCGAAGCAGCGCAAACGGCGAGTACTTCGGAATTCCGGGACCGACCGCGATGATGAGCGCGGTCGCGAGTGCCGGCAGGGCCGCGAAGGGGCCGGGGAAGAGGGTCTTGTCGTCGAACACGAACGGCACGATGGCGAGGGTGAGGATCCCGATCCACTGCCCAACGGCTTGGAGGATCGGGCGGTGCTGCGTGTGCGCAAGCAACCGGCTCGCGGCGATCGCGACGAGCGCGCCGATCGCGAATTCCCACACGCGGTTCTGCGTGACGAAATAGGCTTCGTTGCGGCTCGTGACAGTGGAGTAAACGGCGATTGCGAAGCTCAGCACCGCGGCGCTCACGACGACGGTGGTGAGCACCGTGCGCGCGTTCTTGCGCAGGCGTGTGGCGAGCCAGAACGCGCCAATGAGCACGACCGGCCACACGATGTAGAACTGCTCTTCGACGGACAGCGACCAGTAGTGCTGAACAACGGTTGCCGCGCCGGTGCTTGCGGAGTAGTCGACTGACTTCGCAGCGAGCAGCCAGTTGAGGAAGTACGCGGAGGCGGCGAATGCCTCGGTGGCGGCCTCGCGCCAGCGCGAGACGGGCATGAGGGCGAGTACACCGATGATCGAGATGATGGTGACGAGGTAAGCGGCCGGCAACAGCCTGCGGGCCCGGCGAGCGTAGAACGTGCCGAGGCGTACCCGCCCAGTGCGCTCAAGTTCGCGCAGCAGGTGGGCGGAGATGAGGAAGCCGGAGACCACGAAGAACACATCGACGCCGATGTAGCCGCCGGGCATGCGAGTCGGCCAGAGGTGATTGAGGATGACCAGGATCACCGCGATGGCGCGGAGCGCCTGAATGTCTGGTCGGAGCGCCCGGGCCAGCTTCGCTGCTGGGGGCGAAGCTTTGGCACGAACGGGAGCCGCGGCGTGACTCATTGCTGTTGGGTCGACGCGTAGTGCACCCGCGCAACGTCGGGAATCACGCTCTTGGCAGCCCAGCTGAGGCTCAAGGGTGAGCTTTCCTGCATCGCATAGCCCTCTGCTCGGGCCCGAAGCAAGATCGTGTCGTCGTTCGTGCGGCCGAGCGTTGCGCTGAACTGGCCGCCACGCAGCTCGTTCTTGCGCTGTGAGTCCGGAACGGCGGCGAGGACGAGGTCAGCGGTTAGGCCGCGCACGGTATCAAGCGGCACGAGCTTACGCTTGGTCGGGTCGATCTGCTCAGCGATTGACAGCTCGGCAAGCGCGGGCGCTGAGTGCAGGCCAAACTCGCGCAGCGCGCGCACCTCGTTGGTTTGCTCGCCAAACACCTCGAGGTCAGCGCCCTGTGCGCCGCTCGAACCGATGTAGAGCGTCCCGAGCTCAGAGTAGTCCGCGTAGAGTCCCCGAGTGTCAGCGATCTCGCCCTCGGTCGTGGCGATGAGCTTCTCGCCCGCTGCGGGAGCGCCGAGCGCCGTCGCCACCATCGCGACAGCTTCTCGCCACGGGGTGTTGGCGGGGGCACCCGGATGTGCGACAACGGGTGCGATCTTGCTGAGCTCTTCGTAGTGCTGCTTCGAGAGCTGGCCGTTGACCGCGAGGATGAGGTCTGGCGCGAGCCGTTCGAGAGACTTCTGCACCCTTGTCCAGGAGTCTCGGGCGAGCATCTCTGGCGGACGCCCACCGACCTCGGTCATGCGGTCATGGAACCAAGGGCTGAGCTTGGTGTCGAGTGCCTCGGACGCCTGGACGGCGATCGGCATGACCCCCAACGCAAGGCTGATGTCGTGTGAGGCGAGTCCGACGCAGGCAACCCGAGAAACAGACGCGGGGATGTGCGTCGTGCCATACACGTGCTTGACGGAGCGCGGCTTGCTGCCCGCTGCTTCGCCGCCCAGTTCTGCGGGAGAAGTGCTGGTGCAGCCCGCCAGTCCGAGCAGCGCTGCGAAGCCGAGAAAGCCCCTCCGGGTAACGCCGGTCATATCAGGCTCTTCGGTGACGGCTGGTGCCGGCGAGCTGTGTGATCGCAGGAACGGGCAATAGGCATAAGGGTTAGTATAAACCGTGATCGCCTGGCGGGAGCGTGCGGCCGCTGCCTGCTAGCTGTGAACCTCCTATAGCCGTAGACCTGGAATGGGTGTTAGCTCCAATGACAACGCAAGACCCGGTTTCAGCGCAAACGAACAGCGACAAGCTCAACGCTCCGCGCCAGCGCTACCTCTACCTTGTGGCGGCCATCGCCCAGGGGGGCGGTGCGATCGCCGTGCAGCCGTTCGCGATTCGCATGATGTCGGCCGAAGAGTGGGGCAAGGCGAGCTTCATGCTCTCGCTCATCGCCATCGCGCTCGTGGCCATTACCGCCGGTCTGCCGCTCGCGCTTGGAGCCACCTACTTCGACCCTGAGCGGGGCGTGCAAAAGGCGCGCGCGCTCAACGGCTTCGGTTCGGCGGGGTCGCTGCTCCTCGGAGCCATCGCCGCCCTCGTGGTTGTCGTTGTGAGCGGTGCCTCTGGCGGAACCATCGGCTGGCTGTATCTCTTCGCGATCCTCTCGATCACGATGCACGGCGTCAGTCAAATGAACCTCGCCTTCTTGCGCTCCGAGGGCCGGGCAGGGTCCTTCGTCGTCGTGATCGTGCTTGCCACGGTCGTGGGACACGTATTCGGCCTTGCGAGCATGGTGGTATTCGCCCCGACCGCAGAGATCTACCTGGGCAGCTTCTCGATCGCGGTGCTCGCCGCCGCGGTGCTCGGTGTCGCGCTGACGAAACCGGCAGCCCCGTTCTCTGAACCGACCGCGCTGAAGCTTGCCGCGACCATGGCGCTTCCCGTGCTCCCGCACAGCCTCGCCCTGATCGTCATGCAGCAGGGCGAGTCAGTGCTGCTCGCGATCTTCCAGGGTGAGGCCGTAGTCGGGCGCTACAACGCGGTGATGCCGTTCGCGCTCGGAGCCATCGCGGTGATTCTCGCGCTCGGCAACGTCTGGCAGGCCGTACTGCTGTCGCTTCGCGGCGAAAGCGGCGAGGGTAAAAGCCGTGTGATTCAGCGAGAGGCGTTCTTCGTTGCCTTCCTCCTTACGGTGCTCGTCTCGGGGGCGGCGACGTTCGCCACCTACGTCTTGGTCGACAAACCCCAGCCCGAGCTGTTCCAGCTCGCGAAACTGTTTCCGCTCGTGGGCGTCGGATACGCCGGCTTCCTCGTCGCTTCGAGCCAGATGTTCGCGATTGGTCGCACCGTCTGGATGAGCGTGATCACCCCCGTCACGGCGGTCGCGATGCTCGCGGTTGCCGCGATACCCGCGCGTTCGGGTGATCTCTTCGCTGTGGGGATCGTGAAGGTCGTCGCGTACCTCCTGCTCGGGCTTGTATTTGTGCTCATCGCCCGGCGCTACGGGCGCGAGCTGGTTGACCTCAAGGCATACCTGCTCAGTGCACTTGCCTCGGCGGCCGTGGTGATCCTACTGCTGCTCACCCCGGTCTCGTTCGGATGGGGCCTGGCCCTGCTGGCGGCCGGAATCGTCGTCGCCGGGCTGCTCGGCGTGCTCTATCTCAAGCGGTCACGCCGGGCCTAAGCGTGCGGGAGCGACGTTGTCGCCACCAGACCCTGAAAGTGAGTGCTGCCGGGCCCGGGGCATCGCATAGACTAGATTCCATGGATCTTCTCGTAGTTGGCTCTGGGTTCTTTGGCCTCACCATCGCTGAACGTGCTGCAAACGCAGGCAAGAAGGTGGTCGTGATCGACCGCCGCGACCACATTGGCGGAAACGCCTACTCTGAGGCGGAGCCCGAGACGGGCATCGAGGTGCACCGCTACGGCGCACACCTCTTCCACACCTCGAACGAGACCGTGTGGGAATACGTCAACCGCTTCACCGAGTTCACGAGCTACGTGCACAAGGTGTACTCGAACTTCAAGGGCGAGGTCTACCCGCTGCCGATCAACCTCGGCACGATCAACCAGTTCTTCCGCTCCGCATACAGCCCCGACGAGGCGCGCGCCCTCATTGCCGAGCAGGCCGGCGAGTTCGACACGAAGAACGCACAGAACCTCGAGGAGAAGGGCATCTCCCTCATCGGCCGCCCGCTCTACGAAGCCTTCATCCGTGACTACACCTCGAAGCAGTGGCAGACCCCGACCACGGAGCTGCCCGCAGAGGTCATCAGCCGCCTCCCGGTGCGCTACAACTACGACAACCGCTACTTCAGCGACACCTACGAGGGCCTTCCCGTGAACGGCTACACCGCGTGGCTCGAGAACATGGCAGACCACCCGAACATCGAGGTCCGCCTGAACACCGATTTCTTCGACGAGTCGCAGCCGCTGAACAAGGCAGCTGTCGTCGGCACGGTTCCCGTCGTCTACACGGGCCCGGTCGACCGCTACTTCGACTACGCAGAGGGCGAGCTCGGCTGGCGCACGCTCGACTTCGAGCAGCAGGTGCTCCCCGTCGGCGACTTCCAGGGCACGAGCGTCATGAACTACGCCGGAGCAGACGTGCCGTACACGCGCATCCACGAGTTCCGTCACTTCCACCCCGAGCGTGACTACCCGACCGACAAGACCGTCATCATGCACGAGTACTCGCGCTTCGCCACCCGTGAAGATGAGCCGTACTACCCCGTGAACACTCCGGAGGACCGCGAGCGCCTGCTCAAGTACCGCGAGCTCACCGAGAACGAGTCGAAGGTGCTCTTCGGAGGACGCCTCGGCACCTACCAGTACCTCGACATGCACATGGCCATTGGCTCTGCACTGTCGATGTGGAACAACAAGCTCGAAGGCACGCTCTAAGGAGCGTTACCGAGAACGGAAGGCCCGGCTGCCGCGATTGCGCGGTGGCCGGGCCTTCTGCTTTGCAAACCGATAGGGGTGCTTCGCTCTTCAGGGTGAGCACCCGGTGTCGCGGGGCCGTCACCCCTGCCGTCCTCTCCGACCCCATTGATTCAAACCGACTCCTGCGCGGCCCGAAAACGGGTCGGAATGTATTACTCGGGGGCTTCGAGCTTGAAAGTGGACGGTGTTTCGGTGTTCAGGGTGGGGTTCGCGATGCGGGGCTGCCGCGGGCGCTTCGCGTCCTTGCCGTTCAGGCAGGTGGGCCCGGGCTGAGGGCGTTCCGAAGCTCCAGCGGCCGGGCACATGCCGCGGCTGCAGGGGCCTTACTGAAAGGCTCACTGTGCGCGCACACATCACGGGCCCTGCTGGCCGCTCAGCTCAACGCCCCTCCCGGAGCGTCGAAAGCATATCGTGTCGGCGAGATCGGGTGACTTCTGCGGGTGAAGGCATGCCCTTTCGCGGAGGGGATATCTGCTGAGGGGGAGTCAGGGCGAGTCCGGTCCGCACGCGGTGTGTGGAGACTAGAGAGCCTTCGGAATTGATGTTGGGTGTTCCCGGCCTAGCGGGAAGCGCCAGCTGGCATCCTTAGCGACCCTATTTATTCAGACTGATGTTGGTGAGGGCCATAAACGGGTGGGGATAGATGACATGGGGCCTGAGCGTTCTGGGTAACGCTGTACTGGCTTTCCGTGCCGGCGCGGGAGACAGCTGGGAGCAGCTCACTGCGCACGCTGCGTACCGGCCGCAGGGGCGCCCGGGGTGCTCCTGCACGGGCCACTCACTGCCTGGGGCGCGGGTGTGAAGCTCGCGCAGCCCTGGGCGGGACATCCACGGATGCCCCGCCCAGGGTTGCGCACGCTGCGGTCGCCTACTCCTCCGACGGAACGACCGGCGTGACCCGCGTCGCAGGGCGTTGCGGTGCGCGACCGCTCGCCCTGTCGAGTTCGGCCTCGCGGGTTCGCCAGGCTTGATAGCCGGGCTCGTCGGCGAGCGCGACTTCGATCTCCTCGGCGGTCGCCCTGAGCTTCGGGTCGAACTTCAGGTAGGCGCGGGTCTCGCGGGCGACAAGGCCCGAGAGGATGAGCAGGCCGATGAGGTTCGGAATCGCCATGAGCCCGTTCATCATGTCGGAGAACGACCAGGCGATCTCGAGCTGCGTCGTTGCGCCCACGAACACGACGAGCGCGAAGACGATCCGGAACGGAATCGCGACCGTGCGGCCGAAGATGCGCACGATGTTGCGCTCACCGTAGTACGACCAGCCGAGGATCGTCGAGAACGCAAACAGCACGAGCCCGATCGTGACGACCCAGTGACCCCACTGGCCGGGCAAACCCTGCGAGAAGGCCTCACCCGTCATGAGTGCGGCAGAGAGTTGCTCGCCGGTCGACTCGTCAATGAGTTTGTAGGCGCCGGTCGTGACAATCACGAGCCCGGTCATAGTGACGACGATGATCGTGTCGATGAAGGTCTGCGTCATTGACACGAGGCCCTGGCGAACCGGGTGGCTCGTCTGCGCGGCGGCTGCCGCGATCGCCGCCGACCCCATGCCTGACTCGTTCGAGAAGATGCCGCGGGCGAAGCCGTACTGCACGGCGATAATGAACACGGAGCCGGTGAAGCCGCCGGCCGCTGCCGTTCCGGTGAAGGCGTCTGCGAACACCACGCCGATTGCCGCGGGCACGTCGCCGATGTTGACGAACAGAATGTACAGGGCTGCGATCACGTAGAAGAGGATCATGACGGGCACGAGCCCAGAGGTCACCCGGCCAATCGACTTGATGCCGCCGACGAGCACGACCAGCGCGAGGATGGTGAGGATCACTCCGGTGACCCACACTGGCACGTTGAAACTGTTCTCAACGTTTGCGGCGATCGCGTTCGACTGGGTGAGGTTGCCAATACCGAAGCACGCAAACACCGCGAATACCGTAAACGACCACGCGAGGATTTTTCCGATGGGCCCCTTGATGCCCTTCTCGAGGTAGTACTGCGGGCCGCCGTTGCGGTCGCCCTTCGCGTCCGCCTGGCGGTAGCGCACCCCGAGGAAGGCCTCAGAGTACTTTGAGGCCATGCCGAGCAGGCCAGTGATCCACATCCAGAACAACGCCCCCGGGCCACCAATGCCGATCGCGGTCGCGACGCCGACGATGTTGCCGGTGCCGACGGTCGCCGCGAGCGCGGTCGTCAGTGCTTGGAACTGTGAGATATCTCCGCTGGAGCCGGGGTCTTTGCGGCGGAGCAGGCCGAGATTCAGCGCAGCACCCAGCCGCAGAAACTGAATCCCGCCGAGCCGGACAGTGAGGTACAGTCCGGTCAGGAACAGGAGGGGGATGAGTACAAAGGGGCCCCAGATGACCCCGCCGATCCTGTCTAACACTTCTTGCAATTGCTCGATCATCGTCGTCCGGGCCTTTCGCGTCGTTGCGGAGCCAGTGCGCCTACCAGGTTGGCACGCGGACCGACCGGTGGTTGATTCAGGAGATTAGCACGGGCCCAAAGCGGTGGCCAGAGCGGTGCGGGATTCGCGCGAGTCGCTAGGGCAGGGTGGGGCTGCGGAAGATCCCAGATCTCTCCAGCTCGACGGATGCGCGCAGCGCTCCCATCGAGGCACTCAAGACAGAATGATTCGGTTTACCGAGTCGCTGGAAGAGTACCCGCGATCGTCTTGGTCCGTTCGAAGGAAGACTCATCAGGCAACGCGGTGGCAGATGCGTTGATCACTTGAAGCAAAGCTGAGCTATTGCTCCGCAGTTCAGACGATTCTGTGGCTCCCTCAGCCGTTTTCCCATTGCAACGCGTTGAGCTGCTCATTCAGGAACGGGGAAATGGTCCGTGCGTATGTTGCAGTGATGTGGGAGGCATCGAAGTAGGTGATTACGCTGCCCACGATCGGTAGACACTGGCCGGTCGGGTCACAGAAGTAGTCGTCAAAGTTGACTGTTTTGACTAGGGGCGATTGCATCTCAACTGCAGCGTCCATGAGCGGGTCCATCCAGTGCCACTCCTCCTTGGTGGCTGAGCACATGTTGAGTTCGTCAGGGTGCGTCGCTATGCAGTCAGGGATACTGTCGACGGTGCCACCTGGGGTGGGGGGATCCTTGATTACGACGACTTTGACCCCGGCGTCAGCCCATTGCTGTAGGTAAGACTTATACGCCTCGGTTGCCAGGTCCTCAGTCTCCTCCCAAGTGGCGCCGGCCACGGGCAGGGACTGCCGCTCCGAAGTAATGACCATGTCGTACTCGCCTGACGCGGTCGTCTTTTCGAGCACCCATTCACCGTAGGCGAGACAGTTATCCGCCTTGACCTTTGCGTCGAACTCGAGTTTTACGGTTGTCGGGTTGCAGCGATCGATCAAATAAGTGTCGATCGTCCAACCTTGTGCATCCGCAACGCCTTGCAATGCCGGAAGCCAGTGGCCAGCGTGGGAGTTCCCCACAAGGGCGACTCTTTTCTCCCCCGAACCGTAGTTGCAGACTGGTTTTTCGGTGTATGGCTGGCTGGACCAGCAATTATCCGCGTAGGCGTCGGACTTATCGGTCGCCGCGGCAGTTGGTGGGAGCTGCAGTGAGTCGACGTCTGGTGGGCCGCATTTCTCGAGCCCCGTTGCCATGGCTGCAGCCCCAAAGCAAGGATCGCCGGAAGCCAACGCGTTGGAGGCCTGCTCCTGAGCGATGCGGGTTTTCGTATGAGATTCGAACACCAAAGCGGATCCTGCGAGGACCACGATGGCCATGCCGAAAGCCGCAAAACGGTAAGCCGCTCGAGTGTCGGAGCTTGCCCCGCCGAACCTGAAACGATCCTCGACAAAAGTCTTCGTCAAGCTCGCCAATAGGATGGTGGCCACGACGATAAACACGTTGTCGACCCATCCCAGTTCGCCACTGACGTACGGCAGCAAGACCAACAGCGGCCAATGCCAGAGGTACACGGAAAAGGAGATACCTCCAAGGAACTGCATGGGCCGCAGACTGAGGAAAATGTTGGGGGAGTATCGGTGGGTAGAGGCCGCCAAGATGATCAGCGCTGTCGAGACGACCGGAAGCAGAGCGGAATAGCCAGGGAATGGGGTTGAACCATCAAACGTGACCGCCGTGATGAGGATCCCGACGACGCCTGCCCACGCCATGACGATCCCGGGAACCGCGCCAATGCGAAACCACGGGCGGCTAACGAGAAGCGCCGTCAACCCACCTATGGCGAGCTCCCAAATGCGGGCCGTGGTAGCAAAATATGCCCATCCTGGGTTGGTGTATGTCGAATACACCGAGTAGGTCAAGGAAGCAACAATAATTGCCACCATGCCAACCAAAAGTGCTGTATCTGAACTCTTTCGAATGCGTGTAGCAAGCCAGATGAGAAACGCTATCGCGAGGGGCCAGAACAGGTAAAACTGCTCCTCGACGGACAACGACCAGTAATGCTGTACGGGAGTCGGAGCGTTCTCCGCGGCGAGATAATCGACGTTTGCGATCGCAAGCGCCCAGTTCTGCACGTAGAGGGCGGAGGCAACAACCTGTTTGCCTAGGTTTGCCCACGCGGTTTCAGCCGCGAGTAGCCGAGTGGCAATGACTGTGACGAGGAGCACGAGTAGAGACGCTGGGAGGAGACGTCGGATGCGACGGGCCCAGAAATCGGTGAAGTCTTTAAAACTGCGCGGGGGCTTTTTGAGCAAGTGAGAAGTGATGAGAAAACCCGAGATAACCAAGAACACGTCGACACCGACGAAGCCGCCCGTGATGCTGTTGGGCCATACATGATAGATAACGACCAGCCCGACCGCGATGGTACGCAAACCCTGAATATCCGCACGAAATCTCTGTCGAGCCTTTGGGGGTGCGGTAGAAGGGCGCAACTGATGTGAAAGGTTCACGCGGTTCTCTTATCTGAGGTGAGTACATTAATTCGCCCACCGAAATAAGCCATCAAATTAGGGTCGGCGTTCAACGGCGGGCACAAGCTTAGTCAACGATACCGGGTCCGTCCCCAAGAGCGGGGCGGAGGAGCTCTTGGGCAGGTTTGTGCGACTCAGTTCACGCCGCCTGCATTCTTGCGATGCGGTGCGTGTCGACAAGAGGCTGTGACACCGGGCCTGCTACGCATAGCGATCCCTGGTGTCTTCGGGCGCCCGCGTAACCTCCTACGTTGAGACCCAGTTGTTCAGCGACCCGACCGACGGCGTCGCGAGGGGTCTCGGCCCTCGAGAAGTATCGACGGGAATCGACGGGGATCGGTTGCGGAGCCCTGTAATGCTATGCCGTTTTGTGCCTGAGGACTACACTCCGTGCTTGGGCATTTTGCCTTCAGTAAACACGACAACCTTCTTGGGTTGCTGCGCGGGATTCACGGATTCCCCCTGTTTGTAGAACTTCAGCGAAGGCTCCAAAAATGCCGTGAACGAAGAACCGAAGCGCGTCTCCTGCGAAGGAAGGCTGCTGAACCTGGAGACCTTACGCGATATCGAGCTTACCGGCGGCGCGCCACACGGCGACCGCGAGCGAGGGAACCGCGTCGGCGATCTCGCGCAGTAGCTCGAACTCGACGCGGTCGGCGTTGCCCTGGTGGATCGCCGCATCATCGCTCGACGAACGCGCCGCGAGCCTCGCGAGGCCATACTCGGCGAGCTGGCCGCGATCCTCAAGCATCTCGTCCCGGATCGCCGCGACCACGAAATCGTCGAGTTCAGGGACCTCTTCGAAAGCGATCGCCGGATCTTGGCCGCCGCGCACCCGGTACTCGAGAATCGTCTCGCGTTCGAGGCGCGCATCGGCCCGCAGCTTGATCAGGCGTTCGGTGGTGAGGTTCACGACACCAATCTACCAAGCCGCGCTGGGCGAGCCCGCGCTATCTCCCAGCGGTTGCGGTGGTTACTGCGGTTGTTGCTGCGGTTGCCGAATCGTGGTCGCGTGGGATCGGCACCTTCCGCCACGGCACCCGCTGCGGTTCCGCGTCGAGCGATGGCAGCTCAAAGTCGAAGCGCGACTTCACAGCGAGGATGATGAGGAGCAACCAACCGCTCTCGATGAGCATACGGCTCTCGGTGAGTGACTGCACCACGAGCGCGACCATGAGTAGGAACGGCCAGAGCGCGCTCGTTGCATACGGCAGCGGTGGGCCGAAGCCGCGGCGAGGCTGATCCACCGCGCGGAACCATACCCGCCAGAGCGTGAGAGCGACGAGCATGATGAACAGGACCAGTCCCACGATGCCGAGCTGCAGCCAGACATCGAGCCAGGCGTTGTGCGCGCTCATCACCTGTATCCGGCCCTGGACGTCGAGCGATTTGAACGGCTCGACCCAGGGGGCCCAGTAGCTGATCCAGCCCCAGCCGAACCACGGGCGCTGCTGCGCGAGCGCTGTGACCGCCTCCCAGGTGTCCATGCGTCCGGTGAGATCGCTGCTCTTGCCGAGCAGACCGAACAGGGCCCCGCGCGCGAACGTGAGCACCGCCGCGATAGCGGCGAGCATGGCCGCTCCCGTGATGTAGACGGGCAGCCGGCCCTCAGGTCCCGCGCGGCGCGCCCAGAGTGCGAACGCGAGCGCGACAACGACGGCCGCGAGCGCGACCGTCACGGTCGCTGAGCGAGTGAGCGCGAGTGCCGCAACCGCCATCGCGACCCAGAACCAGCCGGCGAAGCGGGTCACGAGCTTCGCGCGCAGCTGGATCGCAAACACGATGAGGCCGATGAGGCCGATGAACCCGAAAAGGGTCGAGCTGCCGACGAGGCCCTGGATGGGGCCGCCCTCGAAGAGAAGGTCGCGGCTCCAAAACAGCAGTTTGGGCGTGTTCCCCGACTCGTACGGTTCTTGCCACCAGGGGAGCAGTGGCTCGCGCACGAACACCGAAACCCAAAGCTCGAAGGCGAACGAGAGCCCAATCACGTAGCGCAGCGCGGTGCCGAGGGTGCGCAGCACCTCGTGCCACGTGAGCACGAACGCGAGCGTCACCGCGACAAAAGTGGTGAGCAGCTGCGCCGCCGTGCCGAGGACACTCTCGAACGTGTACTGCGACCAGAGGATCGACAGCGCCGCCAGAGCGAGGAACAGGTAGATCGGGGCCGGCAGACGGTACCAGCGGAAACGCTCGGGGCGGAGCCGCAGAAACAGCACCGCGCCGATCGCCGCGAGTGCGACCGCGCCGATGATGAACCCGGGCCACCACAGGAGATTTCGTACACCGTTACTGCCGAGTGCGAAGACGAACACGACGATTGCGTACGCGCTCACCCCAAGTCTCGTCTTGCTGTTGGCCATACCCGGTATGGTAGAGCATGCAAATACTGTAGGGGGCATGGTGCTGATCTTCATTGAGAATACGCCCCGCGCATACGCGTGGGGATCGACGGAAGCACTCCCTGAATTGCTCGGTCACGCTCCGACTGGGCAGCCCCAGGCAGAACTCTGGCTCGGCGATCATCCAGGAAGTCCCGCAAGCATCGCAAAGGCAACACCCGTACCGCATACGCTCATTGAACTCATCGAGCAGGATCCCGAACGCTACGGTGTCGACGGTGGACCATTGCCGTTTCTGCTGAAGGTGCTCGCCATCGGGGAGCCGCTTTCATTGCAAGCGCACCCCGACCTCGTGCAGGCCCGCGCGGGTTTCGCTGCCGAGAACGCGGCGGGCGTGCCGCTCGGTGCTGCGAACCGTAACTACCGTGACGACAACCACAAGCCCGAGCTGCTCGTCGCGCTCAGTGAAGTCACCGCTTTGAGTGGCTTCCGCCCGATTGCAGCGGCTGTCCATGATCTGCGGGCACTCGCCGCAGCCGCGCCGCAGGGCGCTGCGACGCTTGCGGCCATCGCAGACCGTCTCGTGGAAGCAGCGCCAGAAGTCGCGCGGCTCCGGTTTGTCGAGTGGGCGTTTGGTGAGTCAGCAGAGGTGAGCGAAGCACTACTCGGCATTGTCGACGCGATCGGAGAAGGGTCGCACCCCGGTATCGGCACGGACAGACTCGAATGCCTTCGCGATCTGCTGACACACTATCCCGGGGATCCCGGAGTCTTGGTGTCCCTGTTGCTTCATCTGGTGAGACTGGCGCCGGGGGAATCCGTCTACCTTGGAGCCAGACAGCTGCACGCGTATCAGAGCGGGATCGCCGTTGAGGTTATGGCTGCCTCAGATAACGTCTTGCGAGCGGGCCTCACTCAAAAGCACATCGACATCCCAGAGATGCTTCGAGTTCTCGACTTCGGCGAGCTTCCCGAACCCCGTATGTTTGCAGAAGAAGTCGCGCCCGGACTGTGTGCTTGGCGGCCGGGGGTTCCTGATTTTCAACTGTTCCGGGCGCGGGTAGCGAGCGGCAGCGAGGTTGCTCACGGAGCCGGCGTCGCCCGTGATGCTCTTTCGCTCGACGGGTCCCAGCTTGCAGACGCAGCCGAAGAAGTAACGCTGGAAGTCGACTCGCCGCTCGTGCTCATTGCGACCGCGGGCAGGGTGCTCGTGTCGCGCCCCGATGCCGAGCTCGCGGAGATGGCAAACGTAGCGCGAGGGCAGTCCCTCTACGTCTCCGCCGGGGAGCCCATCCGCCTCACCGGCAGCGGCGAGGTCTTCCTCGCAACCGTCGGGGCCTAGCCGGAGCTCACTCGCGCGTGGCCCCGGAGCCGCGCTCCCCGCATGACCACCCCCACTACCCCGATTAATCTGTTCCGACTCGAATTTGCCCTGCGCGGGGCTCGGACTAGAAAAATAGGGTCGGAGAGGGTGGGAACCGGGAGTGGCGTGCACGGAGCCGCGTGCCAGGAGCCGCGCGTTGGACGCAGCGTGCTGCGCGCCGGGGAGCGTTGCGGTGGGGACGCAGGAGGGCCCCGGCGCATGCGCCGGGGCCCTCCTGCTGAAGCGAAATCCGCCCGCGCTACTCCGAGAGCAGCGCCTGGATACGGCGGATGCCCTCAACGGTTGCGTCATCGCCGAGTGCGTAGCTGAAGCGGAGGTAACCTGACGGGCCGAACGCCTCGCCAGGAACCGCGGCAACCTCGGCCTCGGAGAGGATGAGGTCTGCGAGCTCGAGCGAGGTCCTCGGGGTGACTCCGCGAATCTCGCGGCCGAGTGCCTCGGTCACGTCGACGTACGCATAGAACGCGCCCTCGGGCATCGGGCAGTGGAAACCCGGAACCTTGTTGAGCGCCTCGACGATGAGCCCGCGGCGGCGCTCAAACGCCTGGCGCATCTCTTCGATGGGCTCCTGCGGGCCGTCGAGGGCAGCGGCTGCGGCGATCTGCGCGATGTTGTTGATGTTCGACGTCATGTGCGACTGCAGGTTCGCTGCACCCTTCACGAGGTCGGCGGGGCCGATGAGCCAGCCAATGCGCCAGCCGGTCATCGCGTACGTCTTCGCGACACCGTTCACGAGGATCGTGTTGTTTGCGAGCTCGGGAACGGCCTCAACGATCGAGATCGCGCGCACGCCGTCGTAGGTGAGGTTCTGGTAGATCTCGTCGGTCACGACGAGGAGATTGTTGGCCAGCGCCCACTCGCCGATCGCCTTCGTCTCCTCTGGCGTGTAGACCGCGCCGGTCGGGTTCGACGGCGAGCAGAACAGCAGGGCCTTGGTGCGGTCAGTGCGGGCCGCTTCGAGCTGGTCGACGGTCACCTTGTAGCCCTGGTCGGCTCCTGCGAAGACCTCCACCGGGGTGCCGTCGGCGAGCTGGATCTCTTCGGAGTAGCTCGTCCAGAACGGTGCCGGAAGAATGACCTCGTCGCCCGGGTCAAGGATCGTCTGGAAGGCCGAGTAGACGGCGTGCTTGCCGCCATTGGTGACGATGACCTGCGCTGGCGTAATGTCGAGGCCAGAGTCGCGCTTGGTCTTGCGCACGATGGCCTCGCGCAGCACGGGGAGGCCGACGGCCGGCGTGTAGCGGAAGTTCTTGGGGTCGTCGAGCGCCTTGCGGGCCGCGTCAACAATGTGTTCCGGGGTAGCGAAGTCAGGCTCGCCAGCGGCGAAGCTAATGACGGGGCGGCCTTCGGCTTGGAGCGCTTTGGCCTTCGAATCAACCTTGAGCGTGGCTGACTCTGCGATGGCGGAGATCTTCTTTGACAGGCGAGTGTTTTCGGTCACACGAATAGCCTACTCCTGCCCCGGCGGTGCAGGGTATTCGTTTCGCCGGCCTCCGCCCTTCGATGGCGGTAGCGGCGCGCGGCCTGCAACTTCAGTTCGACAACGCCGCGCGAATCGCGTACAGTTATTCCTAGGCATTGACTTCTGCCATTATCGATTGTGCCCAAAACGCTTTCGATACGGCAGGGGTTATCCCTTTAGGGTGGTGGCGCAATTGGTAGCGCAACGGTCTCCAAAACCGTAGGTTGCAGGTTCGAGTCCTGTCCGCCCTGCCACTCCCGGATGCGAATCCGGGGCACTGAAAGGACATCCGATGAGCAGCACTGAACTCGCTGAGAACGGCGGAAACGTCGAGCCAGCGAAGAATGATGACCGCAAGCGCGGCTTCTTCGGTCGAATCATCCTGTTCATTCAGCAGGTTCTGTCAGAGCTGAAGAAGGTTGTTACCCCGACCCGCAAGGAGCTCGTCAGGTACACGCTCGTCGTGCTCGCCTTCGTGATCATCATGATGGCGCTGGTCTGGGTTCTGGATAAGGCCTTTGGCTGGGTCACCCTCTTCGTCTTCGGCACGCCGCTGCGCTAGGCGCAAACAGCTGCACTCAGCCCAGACGATCCACACCCGCAACGAACGAGAAGGCACCACTGAGATGACGCCCGAGAACAGCACTACACCCGAGGCAGACCTCGACGCAGCGCTTGACGCGCTGGCGAACGTGGCCGACCCCGAGGTCGACGCGGCAGTCGAAGACGCGCTCGATATTGATTCCGTCGACGAGGCAGAAGCAGCAGCGAACGCCATCGTTGATGAGGGAACTGAGGATTCAGAAGCCGCCGAGGGCGGCGAAGAGGCCGAGTCGGCTGAGGATCCCTACAAGGCATTCAAGAAGGACCTGCGCCGTCGCCCGGGTAAGTGGTTTGTGATCCACACCTACGCCGGCTACGAGCGCAAGGTGAAGTCCAACCTCTGGAACCGTCGCGAGGTCATGGGTGCCGTAGATGATATCTACGAGATCCAGGTCCCGATGGAAGAGGTCATGGAGGTCAAGAACGGCCAGCGCAAGATGGTGACCCGCGTGCGGATCCCCGGCTACGTGCTCGTCCGCATGAATCTCACCGAGAGCACCTGGTCCGTCGTTCGCCACACCCCCGGTGTCACCGGCTTCGTGGGCAACGCGCACAACCCGGTTCCGCTCCGCCTGAACGAGGCCTTCGAGATGCTCAAGAGCACCGTCGAGCTCGAGCCCTCGGCCACCGCCAAGGGCAAGGCTCCCGCAAACGCGGTTGCCATGGGCCAGGTCGAGATCGACTTCGAGATCGGCGAGACCATCACCATCAAGTCGGGCTCCTTCGAAGGCCTGCCCGGCACGATCAGCGAGATCAACCCGGCAGCTGGCAAGCTCACCGTGCTCGTCTCGCTCTTCGAACGTGAGACCCCGGTCGAGCTCGGCTTCGACCAGGTCACGAAGATGGTCTAACGCTGATAACTGCAGTATCCGCTAAAACGCGCGTCGCCCTTTGGGACAACGCGCGTTTTGCGCTTATTGTGCTGGTCGTCGTCGGGCACCTCATTTCGACCGTGCGCACGGACACCGAGTTCGGGTTTGCGCTCTACGCCTACATCTACCTGTTCCACATGCCAGCGATGATCGCGCTCTCCGGGCTGTTCTTGAAGCCGAAGGTGACGCCGAAGGCGATCAACTCGACGGTGCAGCTGCTCGTCGCCTGGCTCGCGTGGGAGGGTATTTGGGCGGTAATGCGCGGCCTGGTGGAGGGCAAGCAGCTCAGCCAGAGCTTCCTCGTGACCCCGTCGTGGACGCTGTGGTTTCTGGTGACGCTTGCGACAATGCGGATCCTGCTGCCGTACATTGCTCGGTTGAAGCACCCCCTGTTGGTCTCGACGGCGCTCGCGCTCATCGCACCGCTCTCGCCCGCGATCGGCGTGGAGTTTTCCGCTGCGCGCACGCTCGCATTCCTGCCGTTCTTCGTCGGAGCCTGGCTTGCCCGCGAGCGCGGCTGGTTCTCGCGAGAGTGGTTTGCGACCCCGAACGGGGCCGTGCGCGCTGCTGCGTGGGGTCTGCTCGTATCCGTCGCGCTCGGGCTCACGGCGCTCGCGCTCACCCCGGCGGGCCTGAAAGGCTCGTGGCGCATCGACCGCTGGTTGACGCACCGCGACAGCTACGCCTGGATGTTTGACAATGCCCCCCTCGGTGCATGGAACGCGAACGGCCCAGGAGTCGTCGGGTGGTTCGGCCTCGCGGCAGGCGGGATGCTGGTTGGCGCAATTCTCGTGGCTGTCGCCGCAGCTATGACCCTCGCGCTGCTCCTTGTGGTGCCGCGGAAGCGCTCGGTGTTCACTGTGTGGGGCGCTCGCACCCTCTCCGTCTACTTGCTGCACGGTGTCGTCGTGTGGGCGCTGCGTGGGTCTGGCTTCGTCGATGCGGTCGGTTCGCTGGGATGGATCGGGATCGTGCTGCTCTCACTCGTTGCCGTCGCGATCGCGGCTGTGCTCTCGACACGGATCGTCTCGCGGGTCTTCGGACCCATCATTGAACCGCGCATCGACTGGCTGTTCAGGCCCGCTCCGGCCGCTCACAAGAAGTAGGCCCAGCCCGTCAGCCTCAATTCGGCTGTGTTACGGTCGAAGCATGCGTGAAGCCTCACCACGCCCGCAGCAACCAGCGGTCTGGCCGATCATCCTCTGCATCGCGGTGACGGCGATCGCGGGGGCCGTGTTGGTGCTCTTGCCCCCGTGGCTCCTCGGCGGCGCTGACCCGAAGCTGTGGGGTGCAGCCGCGGGGCTCGCAATCCTTGTGATCGGGTTCGGAGCGCTGGGGATCCGCCTCCGCGCAGCGCTCGGGACAGGGCGCTAACAGCCCTTCGCGCTTGAAGGCGCAGCGGCTGCCGGCCCGGCGAGGGAGGGTTCGCGCGCCGCGGCCTACTCGGCTACTACGGCGTCCTGCGGCACGAGCAGCTGGTGCTGCGCCAGCTCGCGATACAGCGGCACCGAGTCGACGAGTTCCGCGTGCGTGCCCTCGCCGATGACCCGCCCATCGTCGACGACGATGATCTTGTCGGAGTCGACCACGGTCGAGAGCCGGTGCGCGATGACCACGAGGGTGCGGCCGGTCGCGACCGAGTCGAGGGCCTCGCGCATGAGCCGCTCGTTCACGCCGTCGAGCGATGCGGTCGACTCGTCGAGGAGCAGGATCGGGGGAGCGGTGAGGAGCGCCCGCGCGATCGCGAGGCGCTGCTTCTCACCGCCGGAGAGCATGAGGCCGTTCTCGCCGACCTGCGCGTCGAGGCCGCTCTCGAGCCCGCCCGTCGCGGCAGAGCGGTCGAGCACGCCGCCGAGGTTGACGGCTCGCAGCACGCGCTCGCACGCGGCATCGGTCGCGTTCGGCGAGGCGAGCAGCAGGTTGTCGCGGAGGGTTCCGGCGAGCACGGGAGCATCCTGCTCGACGTAGCCGAGCTGTGCCCGAAGCTCGCTGCGGTCGAGGGTGCGCAGGTCTGCCCCGAAGAGCGAGACGGCACCCGAATCGGGGTCGTAGAAGCGCTCGATGAGGCCGAGCACGGTCGACTTGCCTGCTCCTGAGGGCCCCACGAGGGCGACCCGTGTGCCACGTGGAACATCGAAGGAGATGCCGTGCAGCACGGGGGTCTCGACGATCTCGGCGGGGATGGCCGCGGCGTCACGGCCGGCGCGGCCACGCACGAGCTCGCGCGCATCGACGCGGTCGGGGGCTGCAGAGCGGTAGGTGAAGCGCACGTCGTCGAAGCGGATCGCGGGGGCAGTCTCGTCGCGTGCTGCGTCGAGCGCCACGATGCTTCCCGAAGGCGAGAGCGTAGGATCGTGATCGGTCTCAGCGCTCAGGCCGTCGATCTCCTGGATGCGGCCGAGCGCGCCCAGCGCCTGGTTCACGGCGGCGAATGCGCCGAATGCCTGGCCGAGCGGCGTGATCATCATGAACAGGAAGATCACGAAGGTGACGAGCTGGCTCACACCGATCGCGCCGGAAGCGACGCGGTAGCCGCCAAAGCCGAGCACCGACAGCAGCGAGACCTGCAGCGCGATGAACGAGATCGGCACGATGAGCGCGGAGATCCTGGCGATCTTCAGCCCGAAGCCGTAGGCCTCTTCGGCCTGCTGCTCGATCGCTGCCTGCTCGCGATCGGCGGCACCGGCGGCGCGGATGGTGCGCATCGAGCCGATAGCCCGATCCACCGCGGCGGCGAGATCGCCAACCTTCTCCTGCGCCTGTGAGACCGCGGGGCGGATGCGGCCAGCGAGCAGCACGACAACGACGAGTGACACACCGATGATGCCAAAGGTGATGAGGAATAGCACGGGATCGATGATGAGCATCCCGATGAGTGCGCCGACAAACAAGAGCGAGCCGCCGACTGCTTCGACGAGGCCCTGCGTGAGCACCGCGCGGAGCAGTGTCGTGTCGGAGCCGACGCGCGAGACGAGGTCGCCGGTGCGGCGGCGGTCGAACTCAGAGATCGGCAGGTGCAGGATCTTCGCGATGAGCCGACGTCGCGAGCGCAGCACGACGCCCTCGCCCATGCGCTGGAGCAGATAGTGCTGATAGCCGTCGAGGATCGCGCCAAGCACGACGATCACGACGAGGATCGCGACGAGCGCACCCAGCGGGCGGGCGTCTTGCACGCGCTCGATGACCTGGCCGACGAGCAGAGGTTGTGAGAGCGACACGACCGCGCTCACGAGGCTCAGCACGATGATGAACGTGAGGAGGCCCCGCTGTTCGAACAGGTAGGGGAGAAGCTGCTTGAAGGAGGCCCTGGGGCCCGTCTGTTTCGCGCCGCGCTGCCGTGCTCCGCGGGGCTTCGAACGGGAGGTCTTCGGGGCATCGGCCGCGACACGCGGAGGATGCTGCGATGCGGCTTCTGACACGCACTCACTCTACCCAGAGCCGATGCGCGATCGCTGAGAAAAAACGCTGCTCACTCCGGCAAAGAAGGATCCCCCGCCGGGTGGGAGAACCACCCAGCGAGGGATCCGTACTGAAGCGGCGTGTCAGGCGCCTGAGCGGATGGCGCGCAGCTGCACCGCGAGGTGCAGGGCGGCCTCCCCGGCCTCCTGCCCCTTCGACTCGATCGAGCCTGTGAGGCCCGAACGGTCGAAGGCTTGCTGCTCGTTGTCGGTGGTGAGCACACCGAAGCCCACGGGGCGGCCCGCATCGAGCTGGACGCGGGTGAGGCCGTCGGTGACCGCGTTCGCGACGTAGTCGAAGTGCGGGGTGCCGCCGCGGATGATCACGCCAAGGCAGACCGCCGCGTCGAAGCCGCCTCCGCCCTGCGCCGCGGGGGTCAGCGCAGCCTGGGCGGCTGCGGGCAACTCGAAGGCTCCGGCGACGCGGAAGAGCGCGTGCTCAGCGCCCGACGCCCGCACGGTCTCTTCCGCGCCGGCGATGAGGCCGTCCATGACTTCCGTGTGCCAACTGCCAGCGATGATGGCGACGCGCAGGCCGCTCGCGTCAACGGCGAGGCTCGGAACTCCTGCTCCACTCATGCGTTTCTACTACTTTCTATCGTTCGTGCGGGGACGTGCCGGGGCGTGCGGCTTAGAGGTCGCCCGCGGGGAGCTGGTGCCCCATGCGGTCGCGCTTTGCCTGCAGGTAGCCCCGGTTCTGCTCGGTGACGCCGACGAACAGCGGCACGCGGTCGGCGATTGTGAGCCCGTGGCCCTCGAGCTGCGCGACCTTGTCGGGGTTATTGGTGAGCAGGAGCACGTCGCTCACACCGAGGTCGGCAAGGATCTCTGCGGCCGCGGTGTAGTCGCGGGCGTCGGCGGGTAGGCCGAGCTGCAGGTTCGCGTCGAGCGTGTCGATGCCCTGCTCCTGCAGCTGGTAGGCGCGAAGCTTGTTCGCGAGGCCGATGCCGCGCCCCTCCTGGCCGCGCAGGTAGACGACGACGCCGCCGCGTTCGTTGACGAGGTCGAGCGAGGCATCGAGCTGCGGGCCGCACTCGCACTTGAGCGAGCCGAAGGCCTCGCCCGTGATGCACTCGGAGTGCACGCGCACGAGCGCGCCCTTGCCGGGGACCGAGCCGTCGGGGTTCGCGGCGACGAGCGCGATGTGGTCGACGCCTGCCCGGCGGTCGCGGTACGCGAGCGCGCGGAAGTCGCCGTGCTCGGTCGGGAGCAGCGTGTCTGCGCGGAGGCTGACGCGGCGCGAGTGGCCCTGGGTCGCGGGGGATCCCTCGGGGTCGTGCTCGCCGAGGTACGCGATGAGCTGCTCGATCGTGACGACCGGAACGCCCTCGGCGCCACCGAGCTCGATGAGGCCGGGCAGGCGCATCATTTCGCCGTCGTCGGCGACGATCTCGGCGATGATGGCAACCTCGCGGAGGCCTGCGAGACGCATGAGCTCGACTGCCGCCTCGGTGTGGCCGTCGCGGGCGCGGACGCCGCCGTCGACCGCACGGAGCGGGAGGATGTGGCCGGGGCGGTTGACATCGGTCGGCACAGCGTCGGGGTTGGCGAGCACACGCGCGGTGGTGGCGCGGTCGCTTGCGCTGATGCCGGTGGTGACGCCCTCGGCCGCGTCGACGGTGACGGTGTAGGCGGTGCCGCGCGCGTCTTCGTTGCGCTCGACCATCATCGGGAGGTCGAGCTGGTCGGCGATCTCGTTCGTCATGGGGGCGCAGAGCAGCCCGGAGGAGTGGTGCACGGTCCAGGCGATCCACTCGGCGGAGGCGAGCTCGGCGGAGATGATCACGTCGCCCTCGTTCTCGCGATCCTCATTGTCGGCAACAATAACCGGGCGGCCTGCCTTGATTGCTTCGATGGCCTCTTCGATCGAGGCGATGCCCTCGGTGCGTGCGGTAGTCATTCGGTGTCCTTAAGGTTTTCTTGTGTGTCTTGGGTGCCGCGGCTACGCGTTGTCTTGGAAACTGAGCATACGCTCGACGTGGCGGGCAATGAGATCTGTTTCGACATTGACGTTGTCGCCGGGGGTGAGCGCGCCGAGCGTGGTTGCCTCGAGCGTCTCCGGGATCAGCGATACCTCGAACCACTGCTCCGGCTCGCTCGCGGGCGAGATTGCCGAGACGGTGAGTGAGGTGCCCGAGAGCGTCACGGATCCCTTGTCGACGAGCAGCGGCGCGAGCTCACGCGAGATGGCGAAGCGGAGCGTGCGCCAGGCGTCGCCGTCCTCGGAGGTGAGCAGCGTCGCGGTGCCGTCCACGTGCCCCTGCACGATGTGGCCGCCGAGCCGGGTGTCGAGGCGGGCTGCGCGCTCGAGGTTCACGCGGCTGCCGGGAGCGAGCTCGCCGAGCGTCGACATCCGGATCGACTGCGCCATCACATCGGCGCTGAACGTGCCGCGCCCCTGCGCATCCGTGCCCTGCTCGATGACGGTGAGGCAGACGCCCGACACCGCGATCGATGCCCCATGGGTCGCGTCGCTCGTGACGAGCGGGCCCGCGACCGTGAGGCGCAGCGAGTCGCCGATCGGCGTGACGGCGACGATCTCGCCGATTTCTTCAATGAGTCCGGTGAACACTAGCGAATCTCCTTCTGGGCGGATGAGGCGATGATGAGTAGGTCTGGGCCGAGTTGTTCGGTGTGCGTGAATTCGAGGCGGTGGATCCCGGTCATCGACGCGATCCCCAGGTCGCCGACGGCGAGCCGCGGGCCGCCGAGCAGCGCGGGAGCGATGTAGACGAGCAGCTCGTCGACGAGGCCCGCGCGCAAGAGCGAACTCACGATGTGGGGGCCGCCTTCGACAAAGACGCTCTCGATCCCGAGCGTGCCGAGGGAAGCAAGATCGGCCGCGAGATCATTGCCCGACAGCCGGATCGGCTCGGGGAAACGCTCACCGAGCGCGGGGTGCGCGAGCACGCGGGCGCCGGAGGGGATCGCGCGGGATCCAACGACGACCGGCACCGGCTGCTCGGCCGCGGGCACGAGCAGCTCGCCTTCGGGCGTTCGCGCGGTGAGCGAAGGATCGTCGGCGAGCAGCGTGCCGGTGCCGACGAGGATCGCGGCCGCGTCCGCGCGCCTACGATGCACGTCGGCGCGTGCGGCGGGGCCGGTGATCCACTGGCTCGACCCGTCGGCGGCTGCGGCGCGGCCGTCGAGGGTCTGCGCCCACTTCACGATGACGCGGGGAAGCTTAGCCACGAGCATCGCCTCCCTGGCGTGCGAGCCACGGCGCAAGGAACGCGCGAACTTCGTCCTCGAGGATGCTGCCCGTGACCGTGACGCCCGCCGCCCGTAGCGTCTCGCCGCCGCCGCTGGACTTCTCTCCGGTGTCGGAGAGACCGAATGCGACCGCGCCGATCCTTGCGGTGCGAAGCGCCACGGCGCAGGGCCCCGTGCGGCCGGTGTGATTGCACGGCTCAAGCGTGACGACGGCGGTGAGGGTTGCCGGATCCAGCCCCGCGGGGAGTAGCGCGAGCGCCATCGCCTCTGCGTGCGCGGTGCCCGCTCCCTGATGCCAACCCTCGGCGACAGTGTCGCCCGCGGCGTCAAGGATCACGCAGCCAACCTGCGGGTTCTCGTTCCCGGCGGGGCCGCGCTCCGCGAGCGCGAGTGCGCGACGCATAGCTGACTCAATCACCTCGGGTGAGAGTACGTGCGCGGCAGGCATGCGATCCCTTTCGGCAGCCCGGGCACGGGGTACACGAAGCGTCGCTTCGAACCCCCGCGTTCCTCCTATCCGGACTTGTGCGCGAGCTTTCGCCCCACACATCACCGTCGGTGCCGGAATTACACCGGCTCAGCCTCGCGGATGCGAGGGTCGCGGACTTTCACCGCCGGTTCGGAATCCCACCGACCCCGGAACACTCCTCACAGCATAGCGCGGAGCGCGCTGGGAGGGTACAGCGAACGCTACGGGCGAAACCGGGGAATACGGCTGCGAGAATGGAAAGCACCGCACACTGGTGTCGCGTTTCGGCACTGGCCACAGGTACCGCAGGCCGGGGCTGCATGGCGGTGCCGGACACAGGCGCCGCACGGCGGTGCCGCACAACGGGAGGTATGCAATGTCAGCAGACCCAGCGGCTCAGCCCTGGCTCGTCGTCATCGACCCGCAGGTGATCTTCGCCGACCCGCGATCAGAGTGGGGCTCACCGTTTTTCGCTGAGGCGTTCGTGAACATGCGCCGCCTCGCGGCCGCGGCCGGCGACCGGGTGCTCGTGACCCGCTGGCTACCCACCGGCGACCGCGACACCGCCTGGGGCGAGTACTTCGCCGCGTGGCCGTTCGCCGACAAACCCGCGGACGATCCGCTGTTCCAGCTCGTGCCCGAGGCGCACGAGATCTCGCCGCACCCCACGCTCGACCTACCGACGTTTGGCAAGTGGGGAGCCGAGCTCGAAGCGATCACGGCTGGCGCTCCGGTCGTGCTTGCCGGGGTGTCCACCGACTGCTGCGTGATCTCGACCGCGCTCGCCGGAGCCGATGCTGGCGCGCGGATCGCGATCGCTGAAGATGCCTGCGCCGGATCCACCGGCGAAAACCACGCGGCAGCGCTCCACGTGATGCGGCTCTACCCGCCTCAGCTCACCATCGCGGACACCGCTGCCTGCGTGGAGCTGTTGCGGGCGTAGCGGTGCGGCAGCGTCTTCTGGTCACTGTGCGCCATATCGGGGTGCGAAACTCGCCGGTTTTGGCGCTCAGTGACCAGAAGACGCGGGGGTTGGAGCGGCGCGTTACCGCCGGGCGAGGCCCATGCGGTCGTAGACGAGGTTCAGCGTCGTGTTCGCGATCTCGTTTGCGCGGTCTGCGCCGCGGGCAAGCAGGCGGTCGAGCTCGGCCGGATCGGCCATGAGCTCCTCTGTGCGCTCGCGCACCGGTGCGAGCGACGACTCGACGACCTCCGCGACTGCCTTCTTCAGGTGGCCGTAGCCCTGGCCGGCGAACTCCTGCTCGAGCGCGTCGATCGAGCGCTCGCCGAGCACCGAGAGGATCGTGAGCAGGTTTGACACCCCCGGCTTCGCTTCGCGGTCGAAGCGAATCTCGTCGCCGTCGTCGGTCACCGCGCGCATGATCTTCTTCGTCGTCACCTTTGCGGGGTCGAGCACCTTGATGAGGCCAGCCTCGGTCTCGGCAGACTTCGACATCTTCGCGTTCGGGTTCTGCAGGTCGTAGATCTTCGCGACGGTCTTCGGGATCTGCGCCTCGGGCAGCACAAACGTGTCGCCGAAGCGTGAGTTGAAGCGGTTCGCGAGGTCACGGGTGAGCTCGACGTGCTGGCGCTGGTCCTCGCCGACGGGCACCTGTTCTGCCTGGTACAGCAGAATATCGGCGGCCATGAGCACGGGGTACGTGAACAGGCCCACCGAGGCGGCGTCGGAGCCGTGCCGCTTCGACTTGTCCTTGAACTGGGTCATGCGGCCCGCCTCGCCGAAGCCGGTGAGGGTATTGAGCACCCACGCGAGCTCGGCGTGTGCCGGCACGTGCGATTGGATAAAGAGCGTCGACTTCTCGGGGTCGATGCCAGCCGCAATGTACTGGGCAGCGGTGCGGCGGGTGCGCTCGATGAGCTCATTCGGATCTTGCGGCACGGTGATCGCGTGGAGGTTTACCACGCAGAAGATCGCGTCGAAGTCTTCCTGCATCTTCGTCCACTGGCTCAGCGCGCCAATGTAGTTGCCGAGCTGGAGGGAGTCGCTCGAGGGCTGCATCCCGGAAAAAATGACTGGCTTGCTATTCATGTGTGTAACTGCGTTCCTATGACAAGTGTGGGGGCCGCGCTGTAGCCGAGGCTCAGACGCGGTAATCGACGATGACGGGTGCGTGATCCGACCATCGCTCGTCGTAGGAAGCCGCGCGGTCGATCGTGTAGTCGAGCACACGCTCGCCAAGCTGCGGGGTGACGACGTGGTAGTCGATGCGCCAGCCGGTGTCGTTGTCGAAGGCCTGGCCGCGGTTCGACCACCACGAGTACGGGCCCTCGACCTCGCCGGCGAAGGTGCGCCCGACGTCGACCCAGCCGTGGCCGGGGCCTTCTGAGCCGTCAACGCCCTCGACGGTCTCGCCGCGCGGGCCGAAGAAGCGGTCGAAGTAGGCGCGTTCGCGGGGGAGGAAGCCGCTCTTCTTGCGGTTACCCTTCCAGTTTTTAATGTCGAGCTCGCGGTGCCCGACATTGAAGTCGCCGACGACGGCGGCGAACTCGCGCTCGCTCGCGAGCTCGTCGAGTCGCACGCCCATCGCGTCGAGGAAGGCCCACTTGGCCTCCTGGCGCGGGGTGTCTACCTCGCCCGAGTGGGTGTAGTTGCTCACGACGGTGAGCTGCGAGTCGCCAAAGGCGAAGTCTGCTTCGATCCAGCGGCCGGACGACTGGATCTGATCCTGCGCGTCAGCCGCACCGAGACCGACTCGGTGGGCGAGCGACGGCACGCGGCTCGCGATTGCGACGCCGGCGCGCCCCTTGATCTCGCACGGGTCGTGCAGCCAGTGCCAGCCCGCCGAGCCAAGGAACTCCTCGAGATGCTCGTCTTGCGCGCGCACCTCCTGGAGTGCGAGGACATCGACGTCGCGTTCAGCGAGCCATTCACCCATGCCCTTGCGGTAAGCGGCCCTGATGCCGTTGACGTTGACCGACGCGACGCGGAGAGAATCTGCCATGACATCCAGTGTAGAGGTGCGACACGCATGGCTCCACTGACCCTCAATAGCTACTTGAGGGTTTACACTCTTCAGCTTGACATCTAGCGAATGACAAGGGTGTAATTATTCGAGATAGCGGCGTGTCAACGTCGCAAAATGAGAAACCTTGAGAAAGGGGGCGCACTCATGGAACACACTTCAGGGCCAAGCGTTCCCGGCGACTGGTTCGTCGACCCGGTATTTCTCGGCACCCCCGGCATTCGTCGTCAGGACGAAGACGAAGCGCTCGCCTGGCAGACTGACGCGCTCTGCGCGCAGACAGATCCAGAATCATTCTTCCCCGAAAAGGGCGGCTCAACTCGCGAGGCAAAACGTATTTGCGAAAGCTGCGAGGTGCGCTCAGACTGCCTGCAGTACGCACTTGAGAATGACGAACGGTTTGGAATCTGGGGCGGGCTGTCAGAGCGAGAACGACGCAAGCTTCGCCGAGAAGCAGGCTGAGCTTTGCGCTGCACGGCATGGCTTCAGCTTCAACCCGTGCGCGGAATCTAGACTGACGGCGTTATGCGCAGCACAGTCACCGCCGTTATAGTCGCTTCCCAGGGTGGGGAGTGGCTCGATGAGACGATCTCTGGGATAGCTGCTCAGACCAGACGCCCAAACGCGATCATCGCCGTGAACAACGGTGGCTCCGAACGCGTCGGCACCCAGCTCGTGAACGCGAACCTCGGCGGGGCCGAGGCTTCCCGGGTGATAGGGATCCCCTCCAAGCTGCCGTTCGGCCGCGCGGTTGCCGCGGCGCTCACCGCCGTACTGCCCGGTGAGAATCCGGCGGAAGAGTGGATCTGGCTGCTCACCGAAGACTCCTGCCCGGAGCCGGAGGCGCTCGAGCGCATTCTGTCGAGCGTGCAGCGCGCCCAGTCGGTTGCGGTCGCAGGACCGAAGCTTGTGGACTGGGATCATCCGGACCGCATCATCGAGCTCGGGCAGAGCCTCACCTCGACCGGGTCGCGCTGGCTGCTCCGGCGGCAAGAGCTCGACCAGCAGCAGTACGACCACCTCGAAGACGTGCTTGGGGTTGGCCCCGTCGGCATGCTCGTCAGGCGTGACGTGTGGGACGAGCTCGGCGGCTTCGACCCGGCATTCACCAGCTACGACGACGGCCTCGACTTCTGTGTGCGCACGAGGCTCGCCGGCTATCGCGTTGAGGTGTCGCCCGAATCGCGCGTGCGTTTCGCCCGCTCAGGCGTCGCAGGCCCACACATCGACCGCTCGCGTGGCGTGCTGCGAACCGCTCACCGCCAGGCGCGCACCGCTCACCTGCACCGGCGCATCGCGTACGCCCCCGCATTTGCCGCATTCTTCATGTGGCTCGGGCTGCCGCTGCTCGCCGTCGCGCGAGTGTTCTGGGCGCTCATCCGCGAGCAGCCCGGCTACATGTTCGGTGAGTTCATCGCCGCGCTCACTGTGTTCTTCCGGCCCAAGGCGCTGCTCGCGTCTCGCAAGCGGGTGAAGCGGGCCTCGCGGGCCGGCTGGGCCGCGGTGCGACCGCTGCGCACCGACCGCAAGACCGTGCGCACCGCCCAGATGATCGACCGTGAGGCGATTCTCGCGTCACAGGGCAGGGTGCCGCGCGAGCTCCACTTTGTCTCCACGGGCGGCCTCGGAGTGCTTGCGGCGATGGCGGCGGTCGCGATCGGCCTCACCTGGTGGGCGATTGCGCAGACGAGCCTCTTCGGCGGCGGTATGGCGCCGCTCAGCCCGCTGGGCGAGCTCTGGCACCACACCCGCACCATCGACGGTGTTCCCGCTGACCCCTTCGCATGGGTGCTCGCGGTACTCGGCTCGGTCACGTTCTGGAACCCATCGCACGCGCTCGTACTCGTGCTCATCATCGCGATCCCGCTCGCCGCGCTCGGGGCGTGGATCTGGGCTGCCCAGATCACCGAGTCCGCTGCCGCCCGCGTCGTCGTGTCCGTCGGCTTCGCGCTCAGCCCGGTGCTGCTTGGGTCGATCGCATCGGGCCGGATCACCACGCTGATCCTCGCGGTCGTGATGCCCTGGTTGCTGCTCGCGGCGACCCGCTGCAGAGAGTCCTGGAGCTGGGCTGGAACGGCGTCGCTGCTTGCGGCGGTCGCGCTGGCGTGCGCACCGATCCTCATTCCCGCAGCGCTCGTGTTCTTGGTCGTCGGCGTCTTCTCGAGCGTCCGCGGCGCGCTGCGCGTGCTCTCGATTGGGATCGCCCCGCTTGTACTGTTTGCCCCGAAGATCATCGCGACGGTCTTCGACGGTCGCCCGCTCGACCTGCTCGCTGACCCCGGCATCGCGCTGCCGTACACGCCGGGCAACACCTGGCACCTCCTGCTCGGCTTCCCCGAGTTCGGGCTCGACGGCTGGGCGCGCATCTTCGAGTCGATCGGCCTGGGCGGTGCCCCCGCGACGCTGTTGGTCGGCGTGCTCATGCTCCCGCTGGCGCTCCTCGCCGTGCTCGGAATCTACACCGGCCGGATCGCGATTACCGTGCTGCACGCGCTCTTCGGCGCGCTCGGCGTCGTCACGGCTGTCGGATCGACCCAGCTCATGCTCACCACGAGCGGTGACACCTCGGTAGCGGTGTGGACAGGCTCCGGCCTCGTGCTCTACTGGCTGGCGCTGCTCGGGCTCGCTGCCCTCGGCGCGGAGACCGCGAGGCGAGCCGCCCCGGCAGTCGTCGCGGTCGCGCTCGTTGCCGCAGTGGTGGCTGTCGGACCGATCGGCGTTCGGCTGGCGACCGGAAACGTGCCGATGGCGGCATCCGACACCCGTATGCCCGCGCTCGTACAGGTGGCCGGCGAACAGAACCCGAACACGCGCACGCTCGTCGTCGAGGCTGTCGCTGAGCGCGCGGTCCACGCGGAGATCGTGACCGGCGAGGGCACGGAACTCGACGAACTCCGCACCTCGGCGCTGCTTGCTGACCCCGGCGAGAGCGAGCAGCGACTCGCAGACCTCATCGCATCTCTCGCGAGCATCGGCGGTGCAAGCGTCGGCGAGGCGCTCAGCGCCGAGAGCGTGAACTATGTGCTGCTGCGCTCCGGAAACGACCCGACCGCCGAGACCGAGCTGCAGCGCACCCTCGATCAGCACCCTGAGCTCGCAAGCGTCGGCACGACCACGCAGGGACTGCTCTGGCGCGTGTCCGACACGGCGGCCGGAGACGCAGGGACAAGCACAGGCGCGGACGAGGGCGACGACTCCGCAAAGCTCGTCGGTACCTCCTTCGGGGGACAGACGGTGTGGACCGTTCAGCTCATTCTGATCTTTGCGATGCTGCTGCTCGCGCTTCCGACCGGCGAGGTCGTCGAGCGTCCGGAGCGCCGTCAGCGCCCGCGCCGCGCGCGCCGCTGGGGAAAGAAGCGAAGTGAGCGTCGCGCCGCCGCGTCGCTCACCGCCGGGCAGCAGCCGGGCGCTGTTGCTGCGGAGTCCGCGGGAGCCGGGCCAGCCGACGCTGCGCCGGCCGAGTCTGCCGCTGTGGAAGCAGCTGTAGAGCCGGATTCCGCGGCGCTGGATCCCGCCGCGCAGACTGCCGCTGAGGCATTCGCTGCTGAGCCCGTGGAGGCTCAGCCGGTGACTGTAAACGAGGTCACTGCTGACGAAGCGGCCGCTGACGAGGCAGCTGCTGGCGAGGCAGGAGCGGCGGTACCCGCCGAGGTAGATGTCGCTGACCCAGGCTCTGCTGATTCAGACCCTGCTGATTCAGGCTCTGCTGATCCAACGCCGGCAGACCCAGCGCCGGCAGACCCAGAGCCGGCAGACCCAGCACCGGCAGACCCAGCACCGGCAGAATCGGGCGATGCCGAGGCCGTTTCGGCCGATCCAGAATCCGATGACGCGAAGACCGAAGATCCGCAGGGCGGGAGCCAGCGATGAGCAGCAAGAGCGAACGATTCATGCGAGGCGGCGCGCGAGCGCTGACCGGCCTCGTCATCACCGGAGCGGCCGCCGTCGGAGCGCTCCTGCTCGGCACGGTGCAACTGCCCTCGGTCGAGCGCCCACCGCACGCGCTGCAGGTGAACACCACGCAGTCTGGCGAGCGCAGCATCGTATGTGCGGGCGCGTTCCCCGAGCTTGGATCCGACCCCTCGCGCCCCGATGTAGCGGTGCCCGTCGGTGAGGCATCGGTGCTCGTGAGCGGCGACGGTGATCTTGGAACTCTCGAGGGAAGCGGCGACGGCGGATCCCGCGCGAGCGGGGCGCGTGTGCTGACCGCCGCAACCGACGCCGCGATTGCTGCCGCGCAGACCCAGACGCTTTCTTCGCCGACGCTGTCTGGCCTCACCGCCGCATCGTGTGTGGAGCCAGTCAACGAGCAGTGGCTCGTGGGCGGGGGAACCACGCTCGGCTTGTCGACAACACTCAGCCTCGGGAACGCGAGCGCCGTGCCCGCAACGGTGCAGATCTCGGTCTTCGACGAAAACGGCGAAATCGATGCGGTGCAGACCGCGGGGGTGATCGTGGCGCCCCGCTCCGAGCAGCTGGTGTCGCTCAACGGCTACGCCCCCAATCGCGAACTGCTCGCCGTGCGGATTACGACGACAGGAGCGCCCGTCGCCGCCGCGCTCGGAGTTGCCCGCGCAGACGGCATCGTCCCCGTAGGGGCCTCGACGGTCACGCGCCAACTGCGCGCGGAGAAGGTGCTCGTGATCCCGGGAGTCTCGAACGAAGACTCCCATGACCACGAGGAGGTTCCGAGCGACACGGGGCCCGCCGACCGCTTCCCGGTGCGAGTGAACGCGATCGCTCCTGGCTCAGCCGACGGCACGGCGCAGGTCTCGGCGATCAACGCCGCGGGCGAGCGCACCGAGCTCGGCGCGATCGAGCTCAAGCCGCGCACCGTCGCAACCCTGACGGTTGAGATCTGGCCGCATGACGCTACCGCAATCGTGATCGACTCAGACGTGCCCGTATTTGCCGGTGCCGAGGGCGCTGCCAACTCAGGCGAGACCCACGACTTCCAGTGGTTCGCGCCGGCACCTGCGATCCCCGCAGAGATTGCGACGCCGGCGCCGGTCGTCGACGGCGGAACGCTCGTGCTGGCGAACTCTGGCGACGCCGAGGCGACGGTGACGGTCACTGGCGGCGGCGACAAGACGGTCACCGTCGCTCCGGGCGCCGCGGTGCTCGTTGAAGGCAAGGGAAAGCGCACGATTACGAGCTCCGAGCCGATCCACGCGGGCGTGCGGGTGCCGGGCAGCGGCAAGATCGCCGGTTACCCACTGATGCCCCGCGCAGAGCACACGGGCGAACTCACCGTCTACACCCGCTGATTGCGCCGCGCGGGCTGGCCCGACGAGCGGGCACACCCAGCGCTCGGTCGTAGACTAGAGCAATGACTTCACGCAGTGCTCGCCAGCAGGGCAGGCCGACTCGGCACGGGCGTCGCCCGATCCGTTCGTCGCTCACGGGCCCTGCGCTCGCAAACCCAGCGAGCCGAGTCGCGCGCTTCGAAACCGACGCGCGCGCGGTCGTCGAGTTCCTGCAGCACACCTTTGCGGACGAGTTGCGCGGGGTGCAGATCGGCTTCCAGACCGTTCCGAGCGGAGAGAGCAACAGCGACCTCCCGATGCTGTACTCCGTCGACCGCGAGGCGAAGAGCATCATGCTGTTTCGCATGCCGATTCAGCGAGCCCGCGGACTGCATGTCAATGATGACGAACACCGCAGATACTTCATCGAGCACTGCGTCTATCGGGCGGTCTGCGAGTACCTCGGCCGCGAGCCGTGGGAGCTGCTGCCCGGCCGCTTTGACCACTTCTAACACTCCCACCCGTTCGAGGGGATGGCGGCCTCGCGATTACCAGGCTGACCAGTCATAATAGGCACATGAGCGCACGGATTCTCGTAGTAGATGACGACAGGGCACTCGCCGAGATGCTGAGTATGGTGTTGCAGGGCGAGGGGTTTCTCGTCGAGCACGCCTATGACGGTCTTGAGGCCGTCGAACAGTTTCGGGCGACGCGGCCAGATCTTGTCCTTCTCGACGTCATGCTGCCGGGTCTCGATGGCATCGGGGTGTGCGAGCAGATCCGGGCCGAGAGCGGTGTTCCCATCATCATGCTCACGGCACGGACCGACACGCGCGACGTCGTGCGCGGGCTCGAGGTCGGTGCCGATGACTACGTGGTCAAGCCCTTCAACCCGGCCGAGCTGATTGCGCGCATCAGGGCGCGCCTGCGCGAGCCGCAGGAAGAGACCAACGAGACGCTCATGATCGGCGACCTGCAGATCGATGTTGCCGGACACGAGGTCAAGCGAGGAGACGAGGTGATCGCGCTCACCCCGCTCGAGTTCGATCTGCTCGCGATCCTCGCCAGGAAGCCGCAGCAGGTGTTCACACGTGAGGTGCTGCTTGAGAAGGTCTGGGGCTACCAGTACAAGGCAGACACCCGGCTGGTGAACGTGCACGTGCAGCGGCTGCGCGCGAAAATCGAGGTCGATCCTGATCACCCCACGATCGTGACGACCGTGCGCGGGGTCGGGTACCGCGCTGGTGCCCGCGCAGAATAGACCGGAGCAGATGAGCGAGCCGAAGACGCGGGGGCGCTTCCAGCGCGCCTGGCGGAAGATGCGGCTGCGCTGGATCAAACTCTCCCAGCCCGTGCTCGGCCCGTTCAGGGCGCGCTGGAGCAGCTCGCTCATGGTTCGCACGATGACGATCACGGGGCTCGTGACGGGTGCGATGGTTGCCGTTGCGGGCATGTTCTTGCTCACTAGCGTGAGCAACGACCTGTATTCGTCGAGGCGGGATCAGGCGCTCCAAGACTCCGCGCGTGTGACGGTGCAGGCGCAGCGCATCATTGACTCGTACGACCCCGCAGATCGCGGCGGGCTGCAGTCGCTGCAGACGAGCGTGCTGCGTACCGTGCAGGACACATCGGCGAGTCAGATGATCTATATTCGACGCCAGCAGAACCAGGCCCCGTTCCTCGAACTCTCGCCCGTGTTTAGTACGCCCTCTGCGCTCGGGCAGGCCGTGAGCGAGGAGCTCTCGAACGCCGTGCTCGCGGCCGAGGCACCGCAGTACTGGCAGGCGGTGACGTTCCAGGAAGAGGGGGCGAAGGTCTCGCCGGGCATCGTGGTTGGCTCGTCGCTGAAGTTCCCTGCGGGCGCGGGCGTCTTCGACCTGTTCATTGGCTACGACCTCACGGACACGTCGGACACGCTCTCGTTTGTGCAGCGCACCCTGCTCATTACGGCGGCGGGAATGATGCTGTTTATTGGCTTACTCGTCTGGGTGATTTCGCGGATCGTGTTCAGGCCGATCCGGGTGGCGGCAGACACGAGCCGCAGGCTCGCGGCGGGCGAGACGAACGCGCGCATGCCGAAGCAGCACGACGAACACTTCGACGTGCTGTCCGAGGGCTTCAACGACATGGCGGACACGCTGCAGGCGCGCATTCAAGAACTCGATGATCTCTCCGAGATGCAGCAGCGATTCGTGTCGGACGTGTCGCACGAGCTGCGTACCCCGCTCACAACGATTCGGCTTGCGAGCGAGGTGCTGGGCGGGCAGCAGGAGTCGATGCAGCCGGGCCAGCAGCGCGCGGTCGAGGTGCTGAGCACGCAGGTAGAGCGCTTCGAGGCGCTGCTCACTGACCTGCTCGAGATCTCGCGCTACGACGCGGGCCGGGTGACGCTCGAGACGGAACCCACGAACCTCGTGCACCTCGTCGACGATGCCGTGAGCGCGCTCAGGCCGCTCTCGCGAAGCCTCATCGAGGTGCGTGCGCTTGGCGGCTACACCCCGGTTGACGTGGACGCGCGACGCATCAGGCGCATCATTTCGAACCTGGTGGGTAACGCGATCGAGCACGGCGAGGAGCGGCCCATTGTCGTCTCAATCGACTCGAATGCTGCCGCGATTGCGGTCTCGGTGCGCGACTGGGGCATCGGCATGGATGATGCCGAGGTCGAGAACGTGTTTCACAGGTTTTGGCGCGCTGATCCCTCGCGTAAGCGCACGCTCGGCGGAACCGGGCTCGGGCTCGCGATCGCCCGTGAAGACGCGGCGGTGCACGGCGGCTTCCTCGAGGTGTGGTCGGAGAAGGGCGAGGGCACGAACTTCCGCCTCACGCTGCCGCGCGGCGAGGACGTCACAAGCTTCATTTCACCGCTGCCCCTCGTCCCCGAAGATGTGACGGCGGCGTCGCGTTTGCGCGACACCACGGGCGGGTGGCTCAGGCGACCCTTCAAGCGCAGCATCCGAACCGCGAAAGAGGGCAAGGCGTGACAATGAGCGTTCGAAAGCGACGGGTCTTCGCGGCGGCGGGGCTGTCACTCGTTGCCGCGCTCACGCTTGCAGGCTGCGCGGGGATCCCGGGCTCCGGATCCGTCCAACCCGGCCTCTCCGACATTAATCAGGCCGAGCAGCTCGTGCAGTTCAGCGCGTTCGGGCCGACCGTAGGGGCCAGCCAAGAAGAGCTCGTGAGGGGCTTCCTCATCGCCGCGAATTCGCCGAACGACGACTACTCTGTCGCCCGCGAATACCTCACGACGGAGTATGCAAGCCAGTGGGATCCGTACTTCGGGGTGCTCATCGGCGAGGGATCACGGCCGTACCGCGCCGACGGTGACGACGCGGGAATGCTGTCGCTCTCGGTCGTCGCCGAGGTCGAGCCGAACGGACGCCTCCTCCCGACCGCTGCGGGCGAGAGCACCGAGCTGCGCTTCGAGTTCGTGCGTCACGGCAGCGAGTGGCGAATCTCGTCTGCGCCGGCAGGCGTGATCCTCGACCGCTCGACGTTTGAGGCGATCTGGTCGCAGCACCAGGTGAACTTCCTTGGCCCCGAGGGCAGACTGGTGCCTGACACTCGCTGGTTCCTGTCGCGTGCGGCGCTCTCCACGGAGATCGTCGGTGCGCTGCTCGAGGGACCGAGCAAACGCTTTGAACAGGTCGTGCACTCCGGTTTTCCGCAGGGCGTGAAGCTCACGAAGACCGCGGTGCCAGTCGAAGACGGTCTCGCCCGCGTGGACCTTACGGGCGAAGGGCTGAACAACCCGCAGGCGCAGCAGGAGATGCTCGCGCAGCTGCAGGCGAGCCTGCACACGGTGAACGGCGTGAACCGGGTCGAACTGCTCGTCGATGGCACGCCGGTGCGTGACGCGACAAGGCCGGCGACACAGGGCGCGGGCGTGCCCGTCGGGGCGAAGCTGTCAGGCATCATGGACGGCCGCTTCGGCGTGATCACCGCTACGGGCGTGGAACCGATCACTGGGGTGAGCGCTGCGGTCGAAGAGATCGACGGCGACGCGGTCGCGCTGTCGCGGTCGAAGACTGTCGCGGCGGTGCGCGGAGTTGATGGGATCAGCATCGTCGAGGAGGGCTTCACCGCCACGATCGATACTCGCGGCAAGCTGCTTGCACCGAGCGTCGACGACGACCTGTGGGCGTGGACGATCTCAGCGAGCACTCCGACCGCGATCAGGGTGGCGGCCCCGTCAGGTGAGCAGCAAGAACTTGCCGCTCCCTGGCTTGAGGGACTCGACGTGCGTGCGCTCCGAGTATCGCCCGGTGGCAGCCTGGTCGCGGTTCTCGTGAACGGCGGGGCGAAGAGCCGGGTGCTCGTCGCGGGGGTCATCCGCGACGCAACGGGTGCGCCGACCGCACTCACTGCCGAGGCTGATGTCGAGATGTGGGCGAACGGTGAGGCAGTTGATTTCGACTGGATTGATCAGCAACGCTTCGTCGCCCTGACGAAACAGGCGAGCGCTGGCAAGATCACGCTGGGCGGGCCCGGGGTATTCGCGACTGAGCAGGGTTCGGTCGTCGACGCGACGCAGGTGTTTGGTGGGGGCAACCGCACGCAGATGCGGGTGCTCACTGCGGGCGGCGAGCTCTTCGCGCCGCAGGGCGCGAGCGGGTGGCAGCGCGTCGCGAGCGGTGTCGAGCTGATGGCGAAACGCGGCTAGCGCCGCGAGGCGCGTCACCCCTCCCGCCACACTGAGGTGTACGCCGGGTGCCGCGAGTGGTGCCCCCTCGCGTGCTTGGCGTCCTTGGCTTCCTCTCAACCCTTGGCGTCCTCTCCGGCTTCGGCGTCCTCTCCGACCCGATTAATCTGGACCGACTCTTGCGCGGGCCGTAAACGGGCCGGAATGGATTAAACGGGGGCTACAAGGTTCGCGTGGGGGTTCGCGGGTCTCACGATTCAGGTGCGCCGCCATGCCGGAGCGTGGCGGGTGAGAAGCATTGTGCACAGTGAGACGCGGATGCAGATCCTCCCTCTTCTGTCCACCGAATAGCACCAGTACCGTCACCGAAGCCGAACGGGCGCGCACACTGGAAAGATGCTCCAGCACCGGCACCCTCACCCCGTCGAAGCCCCTCCGAACGGTCGAACCCTGGCAAGAAGAGCCAGCGAGCTCATGTACGACGCAGCGGCGCTTCTCTGGCCGACCGCGTGCGTTGGCTGCGGGGCATTCGATCGTGACCTGTGCGTGGATTGCCGCCGTGAGGTCGCGGGGCAAGGCCCACACAACGGCCCGGTGTGGAGAAGCTCGCAACCGGTTCGTGTTGCGGGCCTCGGGGTGCCGGGGTTTGCTGCGGCCGCGTATGCGGGGCCGCTCAGGGGCGCCCTTGTCGCTTACAAACACGAGGGCATCCACTCGCTAGTGCGCCCGCTCGGACAGCGTTTGGCGAGTACCCTCGCGAGCGCGTTGGACGATCCAGCGAGCTGCGCTCGCCGCCGGGCAAGCGCGCGGGCGGTCGACCCTCGCAATCACGGCGCACAGTCGCCCCTCACGCTAATCGTGCCGCTCCCGTCGCGGCCGTCGCGGGTGCGCGAGCGCGGGTGGAAGCACGTTGATGAGCTCGTCCGGGTCGCGCTGCGGCGAGGGAACTTCCCGCTGATGCTGTGCCCGGCCTTACAGAGCCTTCCCGGGCGCACCGGACAGGTTGGCTTGGACCCGATCGCACGTGAGCGAAACGCCCGGCGTGTTCGGGTACGTCGCGTTTCTGAGCGACGGCTGCGAGGCCGAAGCGTGATTCTCGTCGACGACATCGTGACGACCGGGGCCAGCATGCGGGCCGCGATCGCAGTGCTGGAGCGAGCTGGGGCCCGGGTAGAAGCCGTCGTGGCACTAGCTACCGCTGTACGTAGAGACTCGCCACAAAAAACAGAGTGGAACCTCACAGGGGAAAGAGGGTAATGTTCGAGAAAGGCGTAGTGGTGCGCCACACTGGCCCACCCGCCCGAGTCACCTGGGAGGTCGTCATGGACGTCAGCATCCACGGTCGGAATGTCGAGATTACGGATCGATTCGAGCAGTATGTCGAGTCGAAAACGGAGAAGGTCGCGGGATTGCTCCCGAAAGCACAGGCCTTCGAAGTGCGAGTCTCGCGACTGAGTGACAAGAGCCCGAAGCACGGCGATCGAGTGGAGATTACGCTCATCGGCCCCGGTCCAGTGATCAGGGCTGAATCAACGGGTCCCGACAAGTACTCCGCCTACGACATCGCGTACGGCCGAGTGCTTGAACGAATCAGGCGCTCGAAAGACCGCGCCCACGATCGTCGTGGTCGCGGCCGCATCTCCCTCGGAGACGCTGCGGCGAACGACTTCGCCGAAGTTGGAGTGCAGCCCGCGTCGGGCGAGATTCTCGATGCGGTGTCGAACGGGTCGGTGCCCGTCACGGGTGAAGCCGAGAAGGCCTACAGCCCCGTAGTCATTCGGTCGAAGGAATTCCCCGCGGAGCGCCTTGCCGTCGAAGAAGCCGTCGACCAGATGGAGCTCGTCGGTCACGACTTCTTCCTCTTCATCGACGTCGAGACAGCCAAGCCAAGCGTCGTCTACCGCCGCAAGGGCTGGAACTACGGCGTGATCTCACTCACCGAGGACTAACTCTCTGAGCGAGAAGCGCGGCCGGCTCGGTTCTCGAGCCGGCCGCGTTTCGTTTGTGCTGCACAATCGACGGTTTGCGGCCGAGGGATCAGTACGTGCCCGCGACGATGGCACACGCCGGGAGGATTCCCCGAAATTCCCCTGTGGCCGCGGCCCGTACTCGACCGCGGGAGCTCCGAAAAACACTTAGCACTTGCCCTCCCGGAAGCACCCGGGCCGCCGCACATGCATCCCAAATCCCCCGAGTAATCCATTCCGCCCCGTTTACGGGCCTCGAAAGACTCGCTCCAGATTAATCGGGTCAGAAGGGATGGGAGGGGTGGCACCCTCCGAGCCACAGGACGCACATTCGGATGTGTGAGGAGCCGCTGTGCCTGGGGCGTCTGCGCGACTAGTTCCGACCGGTGGGCGCGGAGCCGCCGGCGACGCGGAGCGCGCCTGAAGCCCGCCGCACCTCGCGGCCCCAGCGGAGCACATTGACGAACGCCTCCCAGACGATCCGGGTCGACATTTTCGAGCGGCCCGCGGTTCGCTCAACAAAGGTGATCGGTACCTCTGCAACGGGGCAGCCGAGTTGCTCGAGGCGCCACGCCGTTTCCACCTGAAAGGCGTAGCCTTCGGAATCGATGCGGTCGAGGCCAAGCTGCTCGATCCATTCGCGCGAGAGCACGCGAAACCCGCTCGTGAGATCGCGCAGTTCGGAGCGGAGCGCGCGCCTGGCGAAGGCCGTGCCGCCCTGTGAGATGAGCCTGCGATGAGTCGGCCAGTTGACTATCGCACCGCCCGGCATCCAGCGAGTGCCGATCACCAGTCCAGCCCCAGCACGGGCAGCGACGAGGAGCTCGGGGAAATCACGGGGCCGGTGCGATCCATCCGCATCCATCTCAGCTGCGAAGCCGAACCCGCGAGCGAGTGCCTGCTGAAACCCCGTGACATATGCCGTGCCAAGCCCGAGCTTCGCTGGCCGGTGGAGCACGGTGACGCGCGGATCAGCGAGCGCGAGCGCATCTGCGACGGCTCCCGTGCCGTCGGGACTGGCGTCGTCCACGATGAGTACGTGCGCGTCAGTGAGGTCAAGCACCTCCGCGACCACCCGGCTGAGCGACTCGCGCTCGTTAAAGGTGGGCAGCACAACCAGCACGCTGTCGGGTGCCGGGGAGGCCGGCGTTACAGGTGGCTGCACGGCCCTATCCTTTCAGATTGATTGTGCTGAGATACGAAAGCGGGGCCACCCTGATGGATGGCCCCGCTCTCGTATGGTTACAGGTTATGCAGCGTAGTTCGCGCGCAGGATCGCGCCGAGCTCTGCGTCAACGTTCGTCCAGTAGCCGAAGAACTGCTCGCGGATGCGGTCGACCGTGATCGACTTCGCCTGGCCGCCGAGGACCTCCTGGAAGCGGGCCTTCTCCTCTGCCGAGAATACGTCGCGGTAGAGGGTGCCTGCCTGACCGAAGTCATCGTCGTCAGCGCGCAGGGTGTGGGCCGAACGCACGAGTGCGCCGTCCGACTCCCAGCTGCCCTCGACGCCCGCAAGCGGGTCTGCGACGGGACCGCCGGGGGTGCCGTACGAGTTCGGCGAGTAGGTGCGGTGCTCCGGTCCGTTGAACTGGTACCGCATGCTGCCCTCGTGCATGTAGTTGTTCACCTCGCCAGCGTGCGGCTGGTTGACCGGCAGCTGGTTGAAGTTCGTGCCGATGCGGTGACGGTGCGCGTCAGCGTACGAGAACACGCGAGCCATGAGCATCTTGTCGGGCGAGATACCGGTGCCGGGCACCTGGTTGCCGGGCGAGAACGCCGCCTGCTCGATCTGCGCGAAGAAGTTCTCCGGGTTGCGGTTCAGCGTGAAGGTGCCGACCTTGATACGCGGGTAGTCCGCCTTCGGCCAGGTCTTCGTGAGGTCGAAGGGGTTGAAGCGGTAGGTCTTCGCCTCCTCGTACGGCATGATCTGCACGTACATATCCCACGACGGGAAGTCGCCCTTGTCGATCGAGTCGAAGAGGTCGCGGCGGTAGTAGTCAGCGTCGCTGCCCGCAAGCTGCTCGGCTTCCTCGGGGGAGAGGCGCTCGACGCCCTGCTGCGAGATGAAGTGGTACTTCACCCAGAAGCGCTCGCCCTCAGCGTTGACCCACTGGTAGGTGTGCGAGCCGTAGCCGTTGAGGTGGCGCCAGCTCTTCGAGAGACCGCGGTCGCCCATGAGGTAGGTCACCTGGTGAGCCGACTCGGGCGAGAGGGTCCAGAAGTCCCACTGCATGTCTGCGTCGCGCAGGCCCGATGCGCCGAGGCGCTTCTGCGAGTGGATGAAGTCGGGGAACTTGATGCCGTCGCGGATGAAGAAGGTCGGGGTGTTGTTGCCGACGATGTCGAGGTTGCCCTCTTCGGTGTAGAAACGCAGCGAGAAGCCGCGCACGTCGCGCCAGGTGTCGGGCGAACCCTGCTCACCGGCAACCGACGAGAAACGGATCAGTGTCTCGGCCTTGGCCCCCGGCTGGAAGACCGCTGCGCGGGTGTACTGCGAGACATCCTCGGTGACAACGAACTCGCCGAATGCGCCGCCGCCCTTGGCGTGCGGGTTGCGCTCGGGGACGCGCTCACGGTTGAACGACGCAAGCTTCTCAAGGAGGTAGCGGTCGTGCAGAACCGTGGGGCCGTCCGGGCCGACGGTGAGTGAGTGCTCATCGCTCGGGACCGGGGTGCCGGTCTGGGTAGTCAGGATCTTTTTCTCAGTCATCATGTCTCATTTCGTGGGGGTTGAGTCGGACGGAAATCAATTGGAAGAAAACTCTACGCTCTTCTTGGCATCTGCACAGTTGGCGCATAGGCCATGGAATGTGACCTCGGCGGTCGTGATCTCGAAGCCGTGCGTGTCTGACGGGGTGAGGCACGGGGCCGCCCCGACCGCGCACGGAACATCTTCGATTCGACCGCACGAGGTGCAGAGGAGGTGGTGGTGATTGTCACCGACGCGAGCCTCGTACCGCGCTGAACCCCCCGCTGGGGTAACGCGCCGAACGAGGTTTGCCTCCGTAAGCGCTGTGAGTACGCCGTAGATCGCCTGGAGTGAGGTGCCGGGAAGATCGCCGCGGAGGCGCTCGTATACCTCGCTCGCATCAAGATGCCCACCCGGCTGCAACGCGTCAAGAACGGCCCGTCTGGGGGCCGTTGAGCGCAGGCCGGCGGCGTTCAGCCGGGCCGCGGACTCTGTGACGTGATGGGTGGTGGGCATACGTCCATTGTACCCCTTATTTTGAATGATTCAAATTAAGGGAGGAATTCCCAGCGCGCCGTGCACAGCCGTTGCTAAGCTGAGGCGTTGTCACAATTAGGCAACGGCGATGGCCCTGCTCCGCAGCTCATCGTGCACTACCGTACAGGAGACACAACGTGGCGACAGTCCTCGAGAAGATCCTTCGCGTCGGCGAAGGACGCACGCTCAAGAAGCTCGAGCGGTTGGCAAAGACAGTCAACGATCTCGAGCCCTCCTTTGAGGCCCTCAGTGACGAGGAGCTGCGCGAGGAGACCGTAGATTTCCGCAAGCGGTTGGAAGCCGGCGAAACCCTCGACGACCTCCTTCCCGAGGCGTTTGCCGCCGTGCGCGAGGCCGCGAAGCGCACAATCGGGCTTCGCCCGTTCGACGTGCAGGTCATGGGCGGCGCGAACCTCCACCTGGGCAACATCTCCGAGATGAAGACCGGTGAGGGTAAGACGCTCGTGGCGACGATGCCGGCGTACCTCAACGCGCTCACCGGCAAGGGCGTCCACATCGTCACGGTGAACGACTACCTCGCGAGCTACCAGTCGGAGCTCATGGGTCGCGTGTTCCGCGCCCTCGGCCTCACGACGGGGTGCATCGTCGCCGGGCAGGATCCGCAGGAGCGCCGGAAGCAGTACGACGCCGACATCACCTACGGCACGAACAACGAGTTCGGCTTCGACTACCTCCGCGACAACATGGCGAGCACCTCGGCAGAGCGCGTGCAGCGCGGCCACTTCTTCGCCATCATCGATGAGGTCGACTCGATCCTCATCGACGAGGCGCGTACCCCGCTCATCATCTCCGGCCCGTCGTCCGGCGAGGGCAACCGCTGGTTCGGCGAGTTCGCGCGCATCGCGAAGACCCTCGAAGCAGGCGTTGACTACGAGGTCGACGAGAAGAAGCGCACCGTCGGCGTGCTCGAGCCAGGTATCGAAAAGGTTGAGGATCACCTCGGCATCACGAACCTCTACGAGTCCGTGAACACCCCGCTGATCTCGTTCTTGAACAACTCGATCAAGGCGAAGGCGCTGTTCACCCGCGACAAGGACTACGTCGTGCTCAACGGCGAGGTGCTCATCGTCGACGAGCACACCGGCCGTATCCTCGCCGGGCGTCGCTACAACGAGGGCATGCACCAGGCCATCGAGGCCAAGGAAAACGTGCAGGTCAAGGCCGAGAACCAGATGCTCGCGACCGTCACGCTGCAGAACTTCTTCCGCCTCTACGACAAGCTCTCCGGCATGACCGGAACCGCTGAGACTGAGGCCGGCGAGTTCATGTCGACCTACAAGCTCGGTGTCGTGCCGATCCCGACCAACCGCAAGATGCAGCGCATTGACCAGCCCGACCTCGTGTTCAAGAACGAGGAAGCGAAGTTCGCGGCCGTCGTCACCGATATCGCCGAGCGCTTCAAGACCGGTCAGCCCGTGCTCGTGGGCACCACCAGCGTCGAGAAGAGCGAGTATCTCTCCCGCCAGCTCGCCAAGCAGGGCGTGCGCCATGAGGTCCTCAACGCGAAGAACCACGCACGTGAGGCCGCGATCATCGCGCAGGCGGGCCGCTTCGGCGCCGTCACCGTCGCCACCAACATGGCCGGCCGCGGTACCGACATCATGCTCGGCGGCAACGCCGAGTTCCTCGCGGTCCAGGAGATGACCGCCCGCGGCTTCTCGACCGAGGAAGACCCGGAAGCCTACGAGGCAGCCTGGGACGAAGTCTTTGCGGCCGTGAAGGAAGCGGTCAGCGGCGAAGCCGAAAAGGTCACCGAGGCCGGCGGCCTCTACGTGCTCGGCACCGAGCGCCACGAGTCGCGCCGGATCGACAACCAGCTGCGCGGCCGCTCCGGTCGACAGGGCGACCCCGGTGAGAGCCGCTTCTACCTCTCGCTCGCGGACGACCTCATGCGCCTGTTCAACTCGGGCGCAGCAGCTGCCCTCATGAACCGCGAAGGCTTCCCCGACGATCTCGCGATCGAATCCAAGATGGTGACCCGCTCGATCCAGAGCGCGCAGAGCCAGGTTGAGGCCCGCAACGCCGAGATCCGCAAGAACGTCCTGAAGTACGACGACGTCTTGAACCGTCAGCGTAAGGCGATCTACAGCGACCGCGCCCAGATCCTCGACGGCGAGGAAATCGAAGAGCGCGTCACCGCGTTCCGTGAGCAGACGATCGACGCGATCCTCGACTCGCACGGTGCCGACGAGAACTGGGACTTCGATGCCCTCTGGTCGGACCTCAAGCAGCTCTACCCCATCGCACTCACCGCCGATGAGGTCGTTGCCGAAGCCCCGAAGGGCCGGGTCGACAAGGAGTACCTGCGCCGCGAGATTCTCTCGGACGCCGAGGTTGCATACCGCGCGCGTGAAGAGGCGCTCGGCGAGGAAGCTGTGCGCGAGCTCGAGCGTCGCGTAGTGCTCACCACGATCGACCGCCGCTGGCGCGACCACCTCTACGAGATGGACTACCTCAAGGAGGGCATCGGCCTGCGCGCGATGGCGCAGCGCGACCCGCTCGTTGAGTACCAGCGCGAGGGCTTCACGATGTTCGAGGGCATGATGGGGCAGATCAAGGAAGAGTCCATCGGACTGCTCTACAACCTTGAAGTTCAGGTCCGACCCAACGAGCCAGGCCACGAAGGCCACGTCCACCTCGAAGGCGGGGGCCTCGACGAGCAGACGAAGCCCGATGAGGCGCAGCTCAGCTACACGGCCCCCGACGTCGACGGCACCCCCGCGGTGAGCGGCGCAGGCGCCAAGCAGGCGAAGGGCAAGCGACCCGCCCAGGCCCCGCAGCCGACCACGCGCGGCGCGTTCGGCCAGCAGGTCCCCGCCGACGAAGAGTCAGCTCCAGCCAACCGCGCGCAGCGCAGATCCAAGAAGAAGTAGCGGACGCAGCACTGCGCCGCCTGTAACCCCGCATCGAACCCGATGTGCCACAGGAGGAAACCCAACTATGTCGAATGACACCACGTCACGACTCTCGAAGAACGAGCGCCGCGCCCAGGGGCGCGAGCAGGCTCGTGCTGCTCGAGAAGCAGAGAAGAAGCGCGAAAAGCGCCGCCGCCTCTATATTCAGGGTGGCGTCGTCCTCGGCGTGATTGCGATTCTCGCGATCGTCGGGCTAGTGCTCTCGCAGTCCATGAAGCCAGCAGGCCCCGGCCCGAAGAACATGAACTCCGGTGCGGCGATCTTCACGAAGGACCTGAAGGTTGTGCCCTCGGACGCCCTCGCGAACCCCGCCGACGATCGTGTCGCGCCCAAGACGAACCGCGACGAGCTGCCGCTCGACGTCACCGTCTACGCAGACTACATGTGCCCGGCGTGCGGCAACTTCGAGACGCAGAACGGCGTCATGCTCGAGAACTACGTCGGCTCAGGCGACGCAAATCTCGCGATCTACCCCATCAACTTCCTCGACGGGCAGTCGCTCGGTACGAAGTACTCGACTCGCGCGGCAAACACCTTCGCCTGCGTTGTTGAGCAGCAGCCCGACTTTGCCTTCGAGCTTCACAAGCGTCTGATGAGCCCCGAAATCCAGCCAGGCCAGGGCACTCCCGGTCTTGACGACAAGGAGCTGCTCAAGCAAGCTGAGGCAGCCGGCGCGGAGCCCACCAAGGAGCTCCAGAGCTGCATCCAGGACCGCCAGTTTGGGCCGTTCTTCAGCGAGAACTACACGAAGGCGAGCGAAGGTATCTCCGGCCTCGCAGAGGGCCAGCGCCTGCTCATGCCGCAGAGCGCCACCGAGCTCCAGCCTGAGGGCGAACCGCAGCGCCTCGTCTCCACCCCGCTCGTTCTGGTCAACGGACAGCAGTGGAGTGAGACCCGCGACGGCTCGCTCGAGACCTTCATGCTGAAGATCAAGGGCGAAATCGAACAGGCCGACGCCGCGACGGCCGACGACAAGTAAAAAACCGAGTAAGATCGGAGGGGCGGCAATGCGCCGCCCCAAACGCCTCCTTAGCTCATCTGGTAGAGCAGCAGCCTTGTAAACTGCAGGTGATCGGTTCGAGTCCGATAGGGGGCTCCAAATTGCGAAAGGCCCCGCTCATGCGGGGCCTTTCTGCGTTTCGACGATGCTTAGCCGGGGCCGGGGCCGGGGCTGGGGCCGGGGCTGGCGCGTGGACTTGCCACTCCGCGGAAGCCTTGTCGCCTTGTCGCCTTGTCGCCTTGTCGCCTTGTCGCCTTGTTGCGCTCGCGCGGAGCCCCGTGTAGCGTCCGCGAGCTCAAAGCGGGGGCCTGGGCCTCTGAAGGAGCGGCCCCGTTGGAGTGGCCTCGTAGCTTGAGCCTCACCAGAGAGGGCTGCCGCGGTCGCCCCGCACCCTTGCCGTTCACAGTCGCCGGCCCCGGGCTGAGCGGTTTCCGGAGCTCCGACCACCGTACCCCTCACCGTACCCCTCACCGCTCCGCTCACCGCACCGCTCCGCTCACCGCTATCACCCCCCCCCCGTGCAATCCATTCCGACCCGTTTTCGGCCTGTGCGAGAGTCGGACTGAATTAATGGGGCAGGGAGGAGGCGCTGCGTGACACGCTGCGAACGCCCGAACTGTGAAGAGCCGGATATAGTGGTGAAAATGGCACGCCCAAAATTACAACTCGCGGCAGCACTTGTTGGATCTGGGCTGGCGGGTGTTCTCGTAGCCCTGCAGTCCCGAGTCACAGGCGGGCTTTCGCAGGAGATCGGTAACGGTTTCGTTGCCGCCGCGATCGCCTTCGGCGGCGGACTCCTGGTGATGTGCCTGGTGCTCCTGGTCTCGCGCCGTGGGCGTCGCGGTCTCTCGCTCGTGCGCAGCGAAGTCGCTGCAGGGAGGCTTCCTGTCTGGGCGTTGTTCGGCGGGGTCGGGGGAGCGCTGTTCGTGCTCAACCAGGGGCTTATCGCGCCGATCACCGGCGTCGCACTCTTCACAGTCGGCATCGTTGCAGGCCAGGTATCTGGCGGGCTGATCCTCGATCGCCTGGGGCTCGGCCCGAGCGGCCGCATCTATGCCTCACCCACGCGTCTTATTGGCGCTGGCCTTGCGATTGTCGCCGTTGGGGTGACCGTCGCCGCAAGTTTTGATGGCGGGCTCGTGTTGCTGGTGCTCGTGCCAGTATTCGTCGGCGTTGGGGTGTCCGCGCAGTCGATGGTGAACGGCCTGGTGCGCGCCGCGGCCGAGAGCGCGGTGACGGCGACTTTTATGAACTTCCTCGTCGGCGCGGTGCTGCTCGTCGCTGCCGCCGTGATCTCCGTGCTCGCGAACGGGTGGCCGACCGAGTGGCCCACGCAGTTTTGGCTCTACGGTGGTGGTGTTATTGGGGTGATCTTCATTGCTGTCGCGTCCGTGCTCGTGCGCCGGGCGGGGGTACTGCTGCTGAGCATGTCGAACGTCGCAGGTCAGCTCGTCGCTGCGGTGGCGTTCGAGATCGGGTTCCCACTCGCGGGTGGGCTTACGCCCGCGCTCGTCGCAGGTACGGCGATTGCGCTGGTCGCCGTGATCACGGCTGCGTTCCCCAGCAAGCCGATGAAACGGGACTAGCTCGCCGTTAGTTGCTCTCGGCGTCGAACCCGAGCGCGAGGGAGTTCATGCAGAAACGATTTCCTGTCGGCGTTCCGAAGCCATCGGGGAATACGTGCCCAAGGTGTGATCCGCAGTTCGCGCAGCGCACCTCGGTGCGCACTTGGCCGAGTGTCGTGTCTTCGAGGAGTTCGACTGCGTCGGAGTTGATGCTGTCATAGAAGCTCGGCCAGCCACAGTGTGACTCGAACTTCGTGCCGCTCTTGAAGAGTTCAGCACCGCAGCCTCGGCAAGAGTACAGTCCGTCGCCCCACTGCCCGAGAAGTTCGCCTGTGCCGGCGCGCTCAGTTGCGGCCTCGCGGAGGATCGCGTACTCATCCGGGGTGAGGCGCTCTCGCCACTCGCCCTCGCTGAGCTGGAACGGGTAATTGCCCTCGCCGATTGCAGACATAGTACCTCCGAGAGTGTGGTCGTAGATCAAGCATACGCAAGCGAGGCTGTGCACGGAATGTGCGGCTGAGCACTCAGATCAGACCTGAGACTTGCAACATCAGACGATATTCGTCAGACTATTCCCCGGAGACTCGGCTTAGGCTCACCTTAGCTCGGTCGGATGAATGGTGCACCTGAGTGTGCCATGCCCATTTCTACACAAGGAGTGCGTACGCATGAAGGTCACTGAGCACCGAAGGGGACGGTCGTTTTTAGCGACCCTCACTTCAGCTTTGCTTGTCGCGAGCGGTTTAGCGCTTGCTCCCACAGCCGCTCTCGCGGCACCTGATGCCGCCGAGGGCACGGTTGCTGATGCAACCCTTAACTGGGGCGTCAAGGAGTCCTTCCGGAACTACATCGGGAAGGGCTTCGCCAAGGGGAAGATCACGATGCTCGGTGGCGCGTCAGTCGCCGCTGACGAGACATACGACTGGACCGGGGGTGTTGGTACAGCCGCCGAGGACGGAAGCAGCGCAGACGTGCGATTCCGCGCGGCGGATGGCGTTCATTTCCAGGGCCACAACATGCCGGTGAACGGGGTTGACCAGTACGTCCTCGACGCCGCCTTCTTGAATCCACGCGTCGTCGTAACTTCACCTACCTCCGGTGAACTCCGAATGGATGTACGCGGCTACGAGTTCAAGAGCATGACTGAGCTGGGTAAGCCGTTCACTCTCGACGACGCCGTCGTCGCCACTCTTGAACTCTCGCCGTCGATTCTGAACGGCAATGTTCGTACTTGGACCAATGCCGCCGCGACACTCACCCAAGACGGCTCTATCGCCTTTGGAGGCGGTGCCTTCTACCAGCCGGGGGATACCCTTGACCCGGTCACGTTCTCCCTTCCCGTCACTGCTCCGGTAGCCGCCACCGAGACGACTACTGACTTGTCGGTCTCGGCGACGGGAGTAACCGTTGGCGATGAGGTCACCCTCTCGGCGACAGTCTCGCCCGCAGCCGCAGCTGGTGAAGTGCAGTTTGTTGCTAGCGAAAAGGCGCTCGGGCTTCCGGTGGCCGTCGAAGGAGGCGTAGCCAAGCTCACCACGAAGGATCTCCAGGTTGGCAAGCAGACCATTACTGCTGTGTTTACGCCCGCTGATGCGAAGCTGTATGCATCCTCGACGTCTGCAGCGGTTGACATCGACGTTGCGAAGCCGCAGCGTGAGCCCGTATCGGTCTCGGTATCGAAGGAAGCTGGTCTCAACCCCGAAGGTGAGACTGTCACCGTGACTGGCTCGGGCTTCCTCCCAAACGCTCCTGAGACGAATGGTGTTCGTCCGCCCCTCATGGGCGAGTTTGGTGGCGTTTATGTGTCGTTTGGTTCGTTTGCTGAGAAGTGGCAGCCTTCTGCGGGAGCCAAGGGTGCTGCGCGTGTGGGATTTGACACGAAGTGGGCAGTCCCTGCGGCTGACATGTTGACGATTGGTGGCCCTGAGAAGGGTGCGATCGCGCTGAACGCTGATGGCACGTTCACGACGGAGCTGAAGCTTTCGAAGAATAGTGCGGAGGCTCTCGCTGACGGCAACTACGGTGTGTACACGTATTCCGGTAGTGGTGCGAGCTATGCCGGGTTCGAGACCTACACTCCGGTCGCGTTTGGCCCGGCTGCAGACACGAGTGTCGAAACCAGTGTTTCTGCTGATTCGGTTCTTTCGGGTGATCAGGTCACGCTGACCGCGACGGTTTCGAAGGGCGTCGCTGGTTCGGTGCAGTTCTTTAACGGTGATGCTGAGATCGGTGAACCGGTCGAGGTTGCTGCTGACAAGGCTGTTCTGAAGACGAACGCGCTTGAAGCTGTTGGCAAGAACGAGATCACCGCGGTGTTCACCCCGGCAAACGCTGACGCGTACAACGTGTCGACTTCTGCCCCGGTGACTGTTGAGGTTGCTGAGCGTCCGGTTCCGAAGGTGACTGTGTCGAAGACCGAGGGCATTGATCCCGCGGGTGAGACCGTCACTGTGACTGGTTCGGGTTTCCTACCGAAGGCTCCTGAGTCGAGCGGTGTTCGTCCGCCCCTCATGGGCAAGTTTGGTGGCGTTTATGTGTCGTTTGGTTCGTTTGCCGAGAAGTGGCAGCCTTCTGCGGGAGCTAAGGGTGCTGCGCGTGTGGGATTTGACACGAAGTGGGCAGTCCCTGCGGCTGACATGTTGACGATTGGTGGCCCTGAGAAGGGTGCGATCGCGCTGAACGCTGATGGCACGTTCACGACGGAGCTGAAGCTTTCGAAGAATAGTGCGGAGGCTCTCGCTGACGGCAACTACGGTGTGTACACGTATTCCGGTAGTGGTGCGAGCTATGCCGGGTTCGAGACCTACACTCCGGTCGCGTTTGGCCCGGCTGCAGACACGAGTGTCGAAACCAGTGTTTCTGCTGATTCGGTTCTTTCGGGTGATCAGGTCACGCTGACCGCGACGGTTTCGAAGGGCGTCGCTGGTTCGGTGCAGTTCTTTAACGGTGATGCTGAGATCGGTGAACCGGTCGAGGTTGCTGCTGACAAGGCTGTTCTGAAGACGAACGCGCTTGAAGCTGTTGGCAAGAACGAGATCACCGCGGTGTTCACCCCGGCAAACGCTGACGCGTACAACGTGTCGACTTCTGCCCCGGTGACTGTTGAGGTTGCTGAGCGTCCGGTTCCGAAGGTGACTGTGTCGAAGACCGAGGGCATTGATCCCGCGGGCGAGACGGTGACCGTTACTGGTTCGGGATTCTTGCCAAAGGCACCTATCACGAACGGGAAATACGACCCGTTCCCCGGAAAGTTCACGGGCACTTACATTGTGTTCGGCTCGTTTGCTGAGAACTGGCAGCCGTCAGCCGATGTCGCATCGTCGGCACGGAAGTCGTTCGATACTAAGTGGGCGGTGCAGGCTGCTGAGCTTCCCACGATTGCTGCGATGGGTGGCATTGAGCTTAACGCTGATGGCACTTTCGAGACTGAGCTGAAGCTCTCCAAGGACAGCGCGACGGCGCTTGCTGACGGCAACTACGGTGTCTACACCTATGCTGCTGGCGGCGCAAAGTACGCGCCGTTCGAGACCTACACCCCGATCGAGTTTGCTCCTGCTGCCGCAACTACCGTCACGATCGAAGCGTCACCCACTGACGTATACGTAGGCGACGAGGTAGAGGTCACCGCATCTGTTAGCGAGGGTATTTCAGGTTCGGTGCAGTTCTCGAACAATGGGAAGGCGCTGGGCAAGCCGGTGAAGGTAACCGACGGCAACGCAACGCTGAAGACCAGCGCCCTCGTGACTGGCGAAAACTCCATCACCGCTCACTTTGTCCCTGACAATGGTGACCTGTTCGCAGCATCGAGCTCCGATGCAGCAGTGGTCACTGCCGCGGCGCAGCCCACCATTGAGATCAACGGCAAGCCTGCCGGCGAAACGGTGAGGATCGTTGCTGGAGATACGCTGCTACTCAAGGCTGGGCAGTTCACCGCTGACCAAGAGTTCAGCGTTGAAATCCACTCAAAGGTAGTGAAGCTGCCGGGCACCTTCGTGGCTGATTCGGACGGATTTGTGACTGCTGAGTGGGTCCTCCCGGATGGCTTCGAAGCCGGAAAGCACAGCATTGTGCTGACGGCAGCTGACACCGGTCGTGTGTTCACCTTTGATGACGCCTTCACTGTCGAGAAGAAGGCGGTTATCGACGGCGGTAACGGCAACGAGGGCGGGAAGAACCCTGACGGGGGAACTGGCCCTGACAGCGATAAGGGCAAGGGGGCTGGCTCCGTGGACAAGGGAACCAGCCAGAAAGACGCAGCGAAGGATACCGGCGCCAAGGGGCTGGCAGCGAGCGGCTCGAACCCCGCTACGGGAATGATCGCGCTGACCGGTGCGATGCTCCTGATCGGTGCTGCTCTGGTCGTGATTCGGCGCCGACAGATGAGTAGCGCAGAGTAAGGCCCGACCCATGACTGCGGGTTTGCGTCTCCTCCCAGCTATCTGGGGAGAGGCGCAAGCCCGCGGCTGTGGATCATTAGGTCCCGAAATCGGGGCCTCCAAGATTAACCACGGCGTGAATTCGCCGCTTCTGCCCGGGCTGCCAGCACAGCAACGGTAGAGCTTTCCAAAGGAATGTAGCGTGACCTCTCTGCACACAGAGCACCTCAGAAAGCGGAGCAGACGACTGCCCGCAATTCGCAAAGCCCTGGGCAGCGCGCTAACGGTCGCCCTCGCCCTCGGGGCATCACTGGCGACATTCCCAGCGATGGCGTCAGCAACGACAACTGCGCCTGATGCTCAGCCGGCAGCGGTGGTGGCGGAGGGCACAGTCGCCGATGCCACTCTCGACTGGGGTGTGCGAGGTACATTCCGAAACTACATTTACAACTTCGCCATCTTCGAGGGAACAGCTGTGCTTCTCGGCAGCACCGGCCAAGCTGAACCAAAGGGCAGCTACCAATGGTCTGGCGGCACCGGAAGCGCGGCGGGCGACGGTAGCGCGGCAGACGTCTCGTATGGGGCTGGCAACGGAGTCCATTTCCAATCGCATCCCATGGATGTTGCGGGCGAACGCGTCTTCGCGCTCGATCTGAGCTTTACCAATCCGCGCGTTGTTGTGACTTCCTCAACGACCGGTGAGCTGCGGATGGACGTCGAAGGATCCGAGTTCGTGGGAACGACCTCTGTCGGTCCACGATACGAAATGCAGGATGCGCTTGTCGCAGAGCTCGCACTCGGTGTCCCTACTCGGGCAGGTGACGTGCTGACGTGGGCCGGAGCCCCTGCAACGCTGACCGAAGAAGGTTCGAGAGCTTTCGGCGGCTTCTACCCTGCTGGCGACCTGCTCGATCCGGTGACCTTCTCACTACCGGTGACGGCCCTCGAAGTCGACCCCGGCGGTGAGAACCCGGGAGGCGAGAATCCCGGTGGCGAAAACCCCGGCGGTGAGAACCCGGAAGGCGAGAATCCCGGTGGCGAGAACCCAGTCCCCGCAGTCAATACCGCGATCGCCCTTGATGACAGCAGCACAAAGACCGTAGCAGCTGGCAAAGAAGCGTCGTTCTCGGCGAGCGTTACGCCCGCTGACGCGATTGGCTCCGTTCACTTCTTCGCCGATAAGAAAGCGCTCGGAGACCCGATTACTGTGGTGAACGGCAGCGCCAAGGTACGCACGAAGGCGCTGGCCGTCGGCAACCACACCATCACGGCGAAATTTATTGCCGCGGACCCCAAGAAGTTCACACACTCGGAAACTCCTGAGCACCTGATACGGGTGACGCCCGCTGCGGGCGGAACCAGCACGGTGAAGAACGCAACACTTGATTGGGGGGTGCGAGAGTCCTTCCGTAAATACATCTACGATTTCAAGGCGTTCGACGGTAAGGCGGAGCTGCTGGGCAACGTCCAGCAGCCGGTCGCAAAGGGGAGCTATCTCTGGTCTGGGGGCAGAGGAACTGCCGCGAACGACGGGACGAAGGCCAACGTGTCGTTCGGCGCGGGCAACGGCGTCCATTTCCAGTCGCACCCAATGACCGTCAACGGCAAGAGTGGCTATGCGCTCGATCTCCAGTTCACAAACCCCCGCATCGAGATCAACTCCGAGAGCAGTGGCATGCTGTACATGGACGTCGAAGGAATAACTTTCGAAGGAATGACTTCGATGGGGAAGGCATTCTCCCTCAAGAACGCGCCGATGGCAAGGCTCTCACTACCAGTACCCGAGGTTAACCCTGACAGCACGGTGGTGTCTTGGAAGAACGTCGGAGCGCAGCTCACAGCTGAGGGAGAAAAGGCCTTCGGCGAATTCTACTCAGCTGGCGATATGCTCGACCCCCTGAATTTCTCGCTACCAGGGGAGTTCAACATCGTTGAGAAGCTGCCCACCTCAGTGAAATTGTCCGCGACTCCAGCGAGCACGACCGTCGGCAAGAACGTCACGTTGACCGCTTCGGTAGATCCGAAGATCTCTGGCACCGTAAAGTTCCGTTACGGCAATACCCCGTTGGGCCAGCCCGTACAGGTTGTCAACGGAAGTGCCAAACTCCAGACATCGAAGTTGCCGGAGGGCGTCTACTCCGCCCACGCGTTGTTTGAACCGACGGATTCAGGTAAGTACGCGCATGCGAACTCCAACTCGGTCCTCCTCACGATCGATACCGCTACCAAGAAACAGCCAACCGCGCCGGTGAAACCAACTGGCGGCGGGCCCGGGGCAGGGTCGTTGAGCTGGGGCATCTCCTCGCAGTTCGTCGGCTACACCACTGCGAAGTCGAACACTGCTGCATGCCCAACCGCTGGGAAGCACTGTGCGGGTGGCGACATCACGACGAGTGGCGTCGGTGCGGGCTACCTTTTCCCCCAATCGGGTTCCACGTGGAACGCAGAGACTCACACAGGCTCTGTGAACTACTCAGGCACGGTCTCATTCAACGGCTACGGCATGACCATGTTCCAGGTTGCAAACCCTACAATCAACGTCACAGGGCCGAACTCAGCAACGCTGAGTACGGGCTACTCCGGAACGTACGGGCCGAGCTCCGTGCAGCTCGACCTCGGGTCAGCGAGTAAGACAGTGGGAGCGAACGGAGAAGTCACCTGGAGTAACGTTCCGGTTGTCGGCTCGCTGATGGGTATCTCCGCAAGCCAATCGATTACCTTCGATTCCCTGTCGTTCACGGTGGGTACAGCAAGCCAGGTGACCTACGGTTCTACCACCGCTGGCGACAGTGACAAGGGTACGAAGTACACGCCGGCGGCCACGCCCCCCACCACCGAAGGCCTGACCGTCGTCACTGACGCGAAGAAGCTCGTCCCAGGTGCACGGATTGAGATCCAAGCCGCTGGCTTTGAGCCCGGGGACGAGGGAGTGCTCGTCGTGCTCTATTCCGACCCCATCGTGCTCGACGAGACGGCAACCGCTGACGAGTTCGGCATCGTGAAGTGGAAGGGAAAGCTCCCCGACGATATTGCGCTCGGCGAACACGTGCTTACCCTCCAGGGCAGCACGGACGCAGGGGCGAAGATCACCATCCTCCCTAAGGCGGAAAAGAAAGCGAAAGCTACCGCAGTCGAAGCAGAGTCGCAGCCGCTCGCGGCTGCTCCTGGGGCAGGCACGCCTATTGCGGTGGCCCGAAGCGGGATGGCGCTGTGGGAATGGTGGACAATCGCGCTTTCGCTTGTCATGATCGCAGGGTGCACCACGATCCTCGCGGTCAGGCAGCGAGCCCAGTAATCAGATCGACACGCAGCCGCGGCTGCCCTGGCCCGAAGAGATCACGCAGCAATAACCACGCTGCGTCGCAACAAGGAGAAGTTCTGTGAGTACACGCCGATCCGTGCGTTTTGGTGGAATCATCGCTGGAGCTGCCCTCGCAGCTGCCGCGCTCGCCATCCCCGCAACTGCCGCTTCTGCGGTGCCCAACCAGGCAACCGCCGAGGCTTCCGAGTGCCAGGTCACGGGAGGCACCATGAAGTGGGGTGTCAAAGAGAGCTTCCGCTCGTACATCAGCGGGTCGATCGCCAACGGCTCCTGGGAGACCAGCGATGGTCTTGTCTACGAGACGCCACAATTCACCTGGTCTGATGCGACCGGGTCTATTGACCCCGAGACTGGAATTGGCTCCGTGAGCTTTATCGGCACCGTGCACTTCACCGGGCACGACGGCGTACTCGACCTCACTCTCGCGAACCCTACGATTGAGTTCGAAGGGGCTGGCAAGGCTGCCCTCATGCTCGATGCAAAGAGCACCGACATGGAGGGCGAAGTCACCGTGGACTCGGCACAGGAATGGGTCGGTGAGGTATCGACGCCCGCGTCCCTGGCACCGACGAACGACACTCTCACGCTGGAGCGCATGGAAACGGTGCTTACAAACTCAGGAGCAGGAGCCTTCGCCGGGTTCTACGAGGCAGGAGCAGAGCTCGATGCTCTGTCGCTCGACCTTGAGCTCGCCTCCTGTAGCACAGCGGCCGCCGTGCCGGCAGAACCCATCGAGACCGAGGAGTCCGCAGCCGAGCCAGCGGCTCCGGTCGCTGAGGCTCCGCAGGTTCCGTGGCTTCCCATCATTGTGGGCAGCGTCGCGCTCGTCGTGATCGCGCTCACCACGGGCATCCTCATCGGCGGACGAAAGAAGCGGCCAGCCGAACACAACGCCCCCGGAGCCGAGACCACTCAGCCCGAAGACTAACCGACTATCACCTCCCGGCTCCGCTCTGCAGCGCAGCGAGCGGCACAGCAGGAGGGCGGGGAGGCGAAAGCTCACCCCGCCCTCCTGCTGCGGTAGTGCTGCTAATCTCGTTTCAGACCGCCACAAGGCCGGTGTGACTCGAGGAGAACTGTGACCCAACGAACTGCCCGCCGTGTGATCACCGTGGGGCTGGCTGCAGGCCTGCTGGGGGGAACACTTCTCGGCCCAGCAAACCCCGCTGGAGCCGCCACTCGCGACGCAGCGCAGCAGTGCACCGTTGAAGCAGCAGAACTGCGGTGGGGCGTCAAAGAGCGCTTCCGCAATTACATCAGCGGCTCCATCGCGAACGGCGAGTGGGTTACCGAAGGCGGAGTAACGTACGAGACCCCGACATTCGAGTGGCAAAATGGTGAGGGATCCGTGGAAGCCGACCTGCGCAATGGCCGCATCGAGTTTGCAGGGCAGGTCCATTTCACAGGCCATGGGGGAGCTATGCAGCTCGATCTGCAAGATCCTTCGCTGGTGTTCACCGGGCCCACGACCGCGCAGCTCGTCATGGACATGGGATCGGTCGACACCGAAGGCACCCGGCTCGAGCTCCAGCCGGTCGTCGCTGCAGATGTCGATCTTGCAGGCGCCGCCACGGGCGATGGATCAAGCTACACGATTGAGAACGCACCTGTCCGTCTCACAGCGGCGGGAGCAGTCGCGTTCAACGGCGAGTACGGAGATTACAGCGAGGGCGAGCTGCTCGACGGGTTGGCGCTCTCGTTCTCGCTCCCGGGCTGTACGATCACTGCCGACACCGGTACCGCTGCACCGCCGGTGGCGGAGCCACAGCCGGGAGACCCATCAGAAGAGGCCGCGGCGCCAGAGATCCCGTGGCTGCTGATCGCGTTGGGTGGGCTCGCGCTCGTGGCGATCGGCGTCACGACCGCGCTGCTGTTCAGCGGTCGTAAGCGCTCGCCAGCGCAGGGTGAGGACGTGGAGGCGAGCACTGGGCCGACCGGCGCTGAGCCGACCGACACTGACTAGCCCACCGCAGGTGATCTGGCCTGCGAAACGGGCAACAAAAAAGCTGGGCCGCACCCATCGGTGCGGCCCAGCTTTTTAGCGGATTAGGACTTAGAAGTCCATGCCTGCGCCCGGGTCGCCAGCCATGGGGGCTGCCGGCTCAGGCTTGTCAGCGACAACTGCCTCGGTGGTGAGGAAGAGGCCAGCGATCGATGCTGCGTTCTGCAGCGCCGAGCGGGTGACCTTTACGGGGTCGTTGATGCCAGCAGCAAGCATGTCGACGTACTCGCCGGTTGCGGCGTTGAGGCCGTGACCAACGGGAAGCTCCGACACCTTGTGCGACACAACGCCCGGCTCGAGACCAGCGTTGATAGCAATCTGACGCAGCGGTGCTTCGATGGCAACGCGCACGATTGCCGCGCCGGTTGCCTCGTCGCCCGAGAGATCAAGCGATGCGAATGCCTTGGTTGCTGCCTGGATGAGCGCGACGCCGCCGCCGGGGACGATGCCCTCTTCGACTGCTGCCTTTGCGTTGCGGACAGCGTCCTCAATGCGGTGCTTGCGCTCCTTGAGCTCGACCTCGGTTGCGGCGCCTGCCTTGATGACTGCGACGCCACCTGCGAGCTTCGCGAGGCGCTCCTGGAGCTTCTCACGGTCGTAGTCGCTGTCGGTGTTGTCGATCTCGCGGCGGATCTGCTGCACGCGGCCCTCGACTGCTTCCTTCTCGCCGCCACCCTGCACGATGGTGGTCTCATCCTTGGTGATGATGACCTTGCGGGCTGAACCGAGCATGTCGAGCGTTGCGTTCTCGAGCTTCAGGCCGACCTCTTCCGAGATGACCTGGCCGCCGGTGAGGATCGCGATGTCCTGCAGCATTGCCTTGCGGCGGTCGCCGAAGCCGGGAGCCTTGACAGCAGCCGACTTGAAGATGCCACGGATCTTGTTGAGCACGAGAGTTGCGAGTGCTTCGCCCTCGACGTCCTCAGCAATGATGAGGAGCTGCTTGCCCGACTGGATGACGGGGTCAACGACGGGGAGCAGGTCCTTGATGTTCGAGACCTTGCTGTTGACGACGAGGATGTACGGATCTTCGAAGACGACTTCCTGGCGGTCTGCATCGGTGACGAAGTAGGCCGAGAGGTAGCCCTTGTCGAAACGCATGCCCTCGGTCAGCTCGAGCTCGGTGCCGAACGTGTTCGACTCCTCGACGGTGACGACGCCTTCCTTGCCGACCTTGTCGATGGCCTCGGCGATGAGCTCGCCGATCTGCTCGTCTGCAGCAGAGATCGAAGCGGTTGCAGCGATCTCGGCGGTGGTCTCGATCTCCTTCGAGTTCGCGTGCAGCTCGGTGATGACCGCGGCTACTGCCTTCTCGATGCCCTTCTTCAGTGCGATGGGGTCGCTGCCAGCGGCAACGTTGCGCAGGCCCTCGCGCACGAGTGCCTGAGCAAGAACGGTTGCAGTGGTGGTGCCGTCGCCTGCGACGTCGTCGGTCTTCTTCGCGACCTCCTTGACGAGCTCAGCGCCGATCTTCTCGTACGGGTCGTCGAGCTCGATCTCCTTAGCGATGGAAACGCCGTCATTGGTGATCGTGGGGGCGCCCCACTTCTTCTCAAGGACAACGTTGCGGCCGCGCGGGCCCAGCGTCACCTTGACAGTATCGGCGAGGATGTTCAGACCCCGCTCAAGGCCGCGACGTGCCTCTTCATCAAACGCAATCATCTTTGCCATGTAATTCGCCCCTCCCGGACGTCTAGGGAAAGCTGCAGAGACCACGAGGGTTCTGCGCCAGGTTTAGCACTCAGTCGATCCGACTGCTAACTCAATTTTGGCACTCTGGTGCTGAGAGTGCAAGGAGGAGCGCTCGCCCGGAGCGAACGGGGAAGACCGGAGCGGCTAGGGCTTGCCCGGACCGGCGTAGTCTTCGCCGATCAATACGACGAGCTGAGCCTGACTATCGGCGTAATCGGTCGTCAAATAGGTGGAAACTCCGCCGAGTTGCTCGGCGAGCCCAAGTGCCGCGGCTTCGTTCGCGGTATCAGAGTAGAACACTGCCGAGATCTCAACATCCGTGGTGGCCGCCGGGCCAGCAAGCACGATTGTTCCCCACTGGTTCGAGGTAATGTGCGTCGCTACTGCCTGCGCGACAGAACCTTCAGCGGGAGTGCCGTCGAGCACAGCGACGGAGGCCTCGGGGTTGAGCTCGGGCTTCACGCGGGCTGCGGGCGGTGCGATCTCGGAGCTCGGGAGAATCGGGAGCTTGCCGGAAGAGCCGGCGATTGTGACACCGACGATTCCGATCGAGGTGAGGAGCGCGGCACCGATGAGCCCGCCGAGCACAAAATGCCAGGCCACTCGCGGCTGCGCCGTCACACGGTGCGCGCCGACTCGGCCGTCGCTCGGCGCGTCGTCGAAGCGATCCTTCGGGTACTCCGAGGGCGCGGAGCGTCGCGAACGTGCGCCGTGCGCCGCCTCGTGTTCCCTCGTCACCAATGTCTCCCCGAAAGTCATGCCAGTGTCAGTTGACCGGATGGCCGCCGACAGTTTTCACCGATCTAGAGTACCGCGCTGCAGCACGATAGATGCTGAACGGGTTTCGAGCAGGATATCGCAGCGAGAGAAGCAGGCGCTGCAGGGCGCACACAGCGCCGGACTGCGCGAAGCGATGCGTCGCCTAGAGCGAGTCTCCTCCGTGGTGCCCACGTCGGCTGTGCGCAGGGGCGCGCACAGCGCCGGACCGCGCGACGCGATGCGTCGCCTAGAGCGAGTCCGGCGCATATATTGCGCGGGCGAGGGCGTCAATGACATCTGGCGTGCGGCCACCGCTCGCGAACAGCAGCGAATCATCGATGTCGATGATGCGTCGCTTCTTGCCTGCGGTGGTGAGCGCGATGCTGGGCTGCGCCTCGATCAAGCCGTCGATGCCATCAGTGCTGCTGAGACCCTTGGTCATCACCAGGATGATGTCGGGATCCATCTTCACGAGCGCCTCGTCGGTCATGGGGCGCTCGCCCTTCCAACCGACTTCGTCAGCAACGTCAATAACACCAATTGATTCGAGCAGGGTGTCCACGCCACTGCCCTCACCGAACAGGTAGAAGACGCCAGCGCCGCCGCGCACGTACAGGAAGGCGACACGGGGGAGCTTCGCGGGATCCTGGGGAATGAGCGCAGCGACCTCCGCTTCCTTCGCTGCGATCGCGTCAGCGACCTTCTTGTTCAGTTCAGCTGCAGCATCCGCGACGCCGAGGCCGGCAGCGACCTGCTTCGTCGCTTCTTCTGCCGAGACGGGATCGACAGAGCGCTTCACGACGATCACCGGGACACCCGCGTTGCGCATCATGTTCACGAAGTCGATGCCACCGACACTGAGGTCCGTGAAAATTACGCTCGGCTCAAGGCCCAGCACCGACTCGGCTTCGATATCGTGCCCGCCGGTGACGACCAAAGGCAGATCCTCTGAGCCCGGGAACGCCGTCGTGGCGTCACGGCCGATGAGCTGGTCGCCGAGCCCAAGGTTGTACACGATGTCACTCAGTGTCCCGGTGAGAGAAATCGCAAGGACCCGCGACGTGTCGGTGACCTCGACGGCCACCTCGCCGGTGCGGTCCTGCGACTGGACGGTGACCGGCAGTGAAGCCTGCGGCTTGTCTGCGAGGGGGGTGATGCTTGGCGGGCCGACGACTGCGGTGGTCGGACCTTCGTAGGCCAGCGGATCTTCGAGCGGCGTGAGCGAGCTCATCGGGGGCAGCTCGGCGATCTCGTCCGTGGCGCCCGAAGAGCTCGGGCCTGCCGTCTGGCATCCGGTGAGTGCAATCGCGAGCCCGAGGGCCAGTGCGAGCGCCGCCCGCGTGCGAGATGTGCGAGGCTTGTGCATCGGTTCCCTCTCTGAAGTTTTCCCAGAGCAAGCTTAGCCTCACAAAGGTATGATGAACTGTGAGTTTTTCCGAAACCTCACCTGCACACGGCGCGAACAAGCGCCCGGATCCCGAAGAAAGCGTCTCGCGCGAGCATGAAAAGTACCGGCCGCACCTCGCTGTCACGACGAGGTAGTCGCGCACCCCTCCTGTTTTTAGTGCTGGCGATCCTGCTTGTGCTCAGTGTGCTGGTATCTGCCGGCACTGGCCAGCTCGCGATCCCGCCGCAGGAAGTGCTCGGCTCCGTGCTGCACCGCATCGGAATCGACTGGCTGCCCCTGCCGAGTGTGCCGGCTGGCGACGAGGCCCTCTGGGCGATCCGCTTCCCTCGTGTTGCGATGTCAGTACTCATCGGCGTCGGACTCGCTGTATCTGGCCTCATCATGCAAGCAATCTTTGGCAATCCGCTCGCCGAACCTGGCGTGATCGGTATCTCCTCGGGTGCCGCCGTTGGTGCGGGAATCTCGATCGTGTTCGGCCTCACCGTGTTCGGTGAGTGGACCACAGCGATCCTCGCCTTCATTACCGGCCTCATCGCGACGCTCATCGTCTACTCGATGAGCCGGGCTGACGGACGCACCGAAGTCGTGACCCTTGTGCTTACCGGCATCGCGGTGAACGCGATCGCCGGTGCAGCGATCGCCGCTCTCACTTTCGTCGGTGACACCCAGTCGCGCGAGGCCATTGTGTTCTGGCAGCTCGGAAGCCTGAAGGGCATGAGCTGGTCGCAAGTGGCGATCGTCACCCCGATTATTGCTGTGGGTCTCATTGCCGCTTACCTCACCTCACGCAAGCTCGACCTGCTCGCACTCGGTGAGCGCAACGCCCGCCACCTCGGAGTGAACGTCGAGCTGCTGCGCATCGGCATGATCCTCGTCGTCTCGCTGCTCGTCGGTGCCGCGGTCGCGTTCGCGGGCATCATCTCGTTCGTGGGCCTCGTGATCCCGCACCTCATGCGCATGGTGCTCGGGCCCGCACACCTCCCGTTAGTGACGGCGTCAGCGCTCGCTGGCGCGCTGCTGATGACGCTCGCTGACCTCGCCGCCCGCACAATCGTGCCGATGGCCGAGCTGCCGATTGGAATTCTCACGTCGCTTGTGGGTGGCCCCTTCTTCTTCTGGCTGCTGCGACGCACGCGGAAGCGCTCAGGAGGGTGGGGATAATGAACGCGAAACACATTGCGCTACCCACGGTGAGTGCCCACGGCGAAGTCGTATGCTCGGCGACCTCGGTGATGATCGAGCGCGGTCGCCGAAAGCTCCTCGACGACGTCTCGCTCGAGCTGCGGGCGGGCGAGGTCCTCTCGCTGCTCGGCCCGAACGGCGCGGGAAAATCAACCCTACTCAGCCTGCTCTCGGGCGACCTCGAACCCGACGCGGGACGGGTGGACTTCGGCGGGAAGCCCCTCGGCGACTGGTCCCTCACCGACCTCTCGCGGCGGCGCTCTGTGCTGCTGCAGGAGAACCAGCTGCTGTTTCCTTTCACCGTGCACCAGGTCGTCGAGATGGGCAGAGCCCCGTGGCGGCGCACTCCGCTTGAGGACGAGGACAACGAGGCGATCGGTGAGGCTATTGATGCCACCGATATTGGTCACCTCGGCCACCGGCGGGTGCCGTCGCTTTCGGGCGGCGAGCGGGCGCGAACCGCGTTTGCGCGCGTGATTGCGGGCCGCACCGGCGTGCTCATGCTCGACGAGCCCACGGCGGCGCTCGATCTTGGCCATCAGGAGGCGGTGTTGACGCTCGCGCGTGAGCGTGCGGCTGCAGGCGATGCCGTGCTCATCGTGCTGCACGACCTCAACCTCGCGAGCGCCTACTCCGACCGGATCGCCCTGCTGCGCCAGGGCAAGATCGTGGCGAATGGCGCCCCGAACGACGTGCTCGAGGGCGACATACTCACCGATGTCTACCGAACGCCGGTCGAGGTAATCCGGCACCCCGAAACCGGGCACCGCATCGTGCTGCCCCAGCGGGGCTAGCCGACACACTTCGTGATCAGCCAATTTCGCAGATGCCGGATCTGGCTGATACAGTAATTCGCTGTACGGGTTGAAAAACTCGCACGGGTCCTTAACTCAGTTGGTAGAGTGCCTGCTTTGCAAGCAGGATGTCGGGAGTTCGATTCTCCCAGGATCCACGACTGCCCCAGATTCCATTTCATGCGAATCTGGGGCTTTTGCGTTGCTTGTGACCTCGTCGGGAAGTCCGTTACTATGCTGCCCAGCTTTTACTCGCGGCGAGTTCGCGCGCCAGCACGACTACTCCGCGAGCTGCAGTCGCAGGGTCACGACGCGCGTCGCCGCCTCCCGCACCCGTGACTCCGGGAGCGCGCCGCTCTCGACCGCCGCTGCGACCCCGTCGACGAGCGCCGCGGACCCTGCCGCGTCCATGCCGATCACTGTGAGCGCGAGGTCGGCTCCCGCTGCGAGGGCGGCGATGGTGGTGGCTACCGGATCCTGATACTCGGGAGCACCGCTCGCGCGCAGCATGCCGAGGTCGTCGGTCACAGTGACGCCCGTGAAGCCGAGCTCGTCGCGAGCGACTTCGTACCATTCTGGGGCGACTGA